>JAEYGD010000140.1 GCA_023402505.1 Actinomycetes bacterium | reverse complement strand
GCGCCGCACCGGCCGCGGCCACCGCCACCTCGTCGGCGTACCGGCGCTGGTCGGCGGCCTCGTCCACCGGTGGCGGCGCGGCGGCCGGCTGGTCCGGCTCGGGCCGGGCGGCGAGGACGGTGAGCGTGGTCAGGGCGAGGACGAGCAGCGCCGACCAGATCGCGGTCGCCCGCGGCACGTCGACGAGGAACTCGTGCAGAACGGTGGTCATTGTCGGCAAACCTCACGGGGAACGGATCGCGACGGGGGACGCCCACCACGGCCGGTGGCCGGCGGTACGGCGGAGAGACGACGGATGCGCGCTGCTGGCCGGTCGGGACCGCCCGTGGCCGGGGTTCTCCGGGCGTGGACCGGGCTGGGACCGGTGCGGAGACCGGTCGGTCAGCCGAGCGGCGGGGCGCGCGGACCGGAGGCGGTGGCGGACCGCTGCGACCGGGCCACGGCGTCGGCGGCGGTGACCGGCGCCGGGCCGGCGGTGCCCTGCGGCAACCCGCCGGCGGGGGCGACAACCGCCCACCCACAGGTGGAAGGCCCGTCGGCCGGGGCCGCGGCGAGCAGCTCCACACCGGTGCACGTCACGTCGGCGGCGAGCGACCAGCCCGCACCGGCCGGGGCCGCGACGGCGGCCGCTCCGGTCACGGCGGACTCCCCGGCGGACGCCGGACCGGCGACGCCGAGGGTGAGGCCGGCGGTCAGCGCGAGGCCGGCGAGCAGCCGGGACGCCCAGCGCGCCACCCACCACAACGGACAGGTGAGGGCGACCGGAAGCACGGTCCAACGCTACCGCCGGCCCCGCCCCGACGCACTTGTGACGGGCGTGTCGCGCAGAGTTGCCGCGCGGCGAGCCCGGCGTGGAGGGTCAGCGGCGCTCGCCCGCGTACACCCCGGGATTGTCGGGCTCGGCCGTGCGCGGCCCCGGAACCGCCACGGGCGCGGGCGCCGGCCGCGGGCGACGCGGCCCGAGGCGGCGCATCATCGGTGTCTCCACCCAGCGGTGCAGCAGCGCCGCCAGCAGCAGGTTCACCAGCAGGAAGCCCACCACCGCGGCCGGCCCCCACCAGCCGTCCAGGCCCATCCCGTAGTGACCGGTCAGCCGCAACACGCTCACCATGACCAGGACGTGCACCAGGTAGAAGGCGAACGAGACCTCACCGAGCCAGACCATCGGCCGGGACCGCCACGGGGTCCGCCGGCCCCGCACGTCCGCGTCCGCGGCGGCGGCGATGACCAGGACGTACGCCACCGACAGCAGCGCCGCCCACAGTTCCGCCCGGATCCAGCCGCTGGCCGCCACCCAGGTCACCAGGAAGACCACGCTGGCCAGGCCCAGCCGCGGACCACGCCACCGGCCCCGGCGCAGCAGCTCGGCGGCGGCCACACCCATCCAGAACTCCAGCGAACGCACCGGCGGGAAGATCTGCGTGAACCACCACCGGCTCTCCTCGGGTACGAGGACCTGCGCCGGCCAGAGCGCGAGGATGAGCAGCGGCACCGCGACCACCACCGCCCACAGCGCGCCGGCCGGCAGCCGCCAGACCAACGGCAGCGCGAACGGCAGGCAGGCGTAGAAGAACAGCTCGCAGGACAGCGACCAGCTCACCGTGTTGACGCTGTAGAACACCCCGGGGGTGGGGTCCCAGGCCTGCACCAGCAGGAGGTTCTCGACCGCCGCGCGAGGGCTGACCGGATCGGCGAAGGCGTACGCGACGAGCAGCGCCGCCACGAACATCACCACGTGGTTCGGGTAGATCTTGGCGATCCGCCGACGCAGGAACGTGCCCTTCGCCTCACCCGGACGGGCCGACCAGACCAGCACGAACCCGCTGAGGATGAAGAAGAACTGTACGCCGGACAGGCCGAGGGTGAACACGCGGTCCACGACCGCCTTGAAGCCCGGCTCGGCGACGATGCCCATCGTCCCGGCGTGGAAGCCGAAGACCAGCAGCGCCGCGATCCACCGCAACCCGGTCAGCGAGGGCAACCTGGCGGGACGGGCCGGAACGGGGGCGGCGGTCATTCCGGCGACCTTACCCCGGGCCCGGCGCGGGCCGGCCCGTGCCCGCATCGACCGCACTGCCAGGCTCCCGCGACGACCCACTACCATCGCTGTTTCCTGCGTTCCTTCAGCTTTCCGCACGCACGAGGGCGGTCCGCGGCCGCTCGCACGGTGCCTGGATGAAAGGCGGACACCGCATGCACCAGCGGATCCTGCTGCGCGCCTGGAAGGGCCCGTTCGACGTCGTCAGCCCCGAGGAGACCTTCGAGCGGAACCTCCTCGGCGACAACAGCGGCAACATGGTCTTCGGCCAGGCCGCGTACAAGCTGCTCGCCACGTCGACCGCCGAGATCACGACCACCTCCTTCCGCGCCGCCGGGTACGACCCGCGGGAGATCAACGAGAAGTACGACGTCTTCGTCGTGCCGCTGGCGAACGCGTTCCGGCGCAGCTACGTCGACCGGCTGCAGTCGATGACCCGCATGATCGAGAAGCTGAAGATCCCGGTCGTCGTGCTCGGCGTCGGCGCCCAGACCAACGTCCACGGCGACCGGGAGTACCTGCGCCCGATCGACGAGCCGGTGAAGGCGTTCTGCCGGGCGGTGCTGGACCGTTCGCACGCCATCGGCGTACGCGGCCAGGTCACCGAGGACTACGTGCGCTCGCTCGGCTTCTCCGCCGTCGAGCAGATCGGCTGCCCGTCGATGTTCCTGCACGGCGACAGCCTGCGCATCGAGAAGGGCAAGGCGGCACTGGACCGGGACGACCGGGTGGCGCTGACCATCTCGCCGTACGTGAAGTCCATGGCCAAGATCGTCAACGGGCACCGCGAGCGTTACCCCAACCTCCGGTACATCCCGCAGGACCTGCGCACCCTGGGCACCCTGCTCTACGGGGACGCCGCCGAGCACCGGGGCGGCAGCAGCCCCATGCCGGTCCACAGCACCCACCCCCTCTTCGTCGAGGACAAGGTGCGGATGTTCGTCGACCCCTGGACCTGGATGGCCTACCTGTCCGGTTTCGAGTTCGCGTTCGGCACCCGTATCCACGGCACCATCACGGCGCTGCTCGCCGGCACCCCCGGCTACCTGTTCGCCCACGACTCCCGCACGCTGGAGCTGGCCCGCTACTTCGACATCCCGCACCGGATCATGGGCGACGTGCCGGCCGACGTCGACGCCGCCGAGCTCTACGCGGAGGCCGACTACACCGCGCTCAACGACGGGCACAAGGCCCGCTACGAGCGCATGATCCGCTTCCTGGACCGGCACGACCTGGGCAACGTGTTCGCCGACGGGGACAGTGCCGCCCGCTTCGACCAGCGGGTCAGCCAGATCACCTACCCGCCGGCGGTCCGCCCGTTGCACACCCTCAGCTGGGACGACCTGCGCGCCCGCCTCGAGTGGCTGCGCGACCAGCACACCGGGGCCCGCCGGGAGATCGCCGAGCTCCGCGGGGTCGGCCTGCGTGCCCGCGTCCAGGAGGCGGTCAACGGCCGGGTCCGGCGCCTGATCGGCCGCTAGATCCGGCCGGCAGCCCTACTGTCGTACAGCTGTACCAACCGCGGGGTAGGCTGGCGGCGTGACCGGGACCGCCTACCAGCCGTCGATGCTCGACATCGCCGCCGCCCCGGCGCTGGCCCCCCTGACCGGCGGCCTGCGCCGGCACCCGCTGACCCGCGGCGCCTGGGTGGACCACCTCCCCGGCTGGGTGCGCGGCTCCGACGAGGTCTTCGAGACGCTGCTGCACGACGTCCCCTGGCGGGCCGAACGCCGCACCATGTACGACACCGAGGTCGACGTGCCCCGGCTGCTCTGCTGGTACGGCGCCGGCCGGCCCCTGCCGCACCCGCTCCTCGACGCGGCCCGGACCGCGCTGACCCGGCACTACACGCCGGAACTCGGCGAGCCCTTCGTCACCGCCGGCCTGTGCCTCTACCGGTCCGGGCGGGACAGCGTCGCCTGGCACGGCGACACCCTCGGCCGCTCCGCGCACTCCGACACCATGGTCGCCATCGTCTCCTTCGGCTCCCCACGCGCCCTGCTGCTGCGCCCCCGCGGCGGCGGCGAGAGCCTGCGGTTCCCGCTCGGGCACGGCGACCTGGTGGTCATGGGCGGTTCCTGCCAGCGCACCTGGGAGCACTGCGTGCCCAAGACGGCCCGCCCGGTCGGGCCCCGCGTCAGCGTCCAGTTCCGCCCGGCCGGCGTGGCCTGACCAGGCCGGCCCACCGACGGCGGCCCAGGACCGGGATCGGCCACTCGGCCGACCCGGTCCTCATCCGGTAACACAGTGTTAAGGCCAACGCACGATCCGAGATATCATCGGCGCACCTCGACGTGCTAGCTTTGCCGCGCTCAGCACGCCTGCACGTGAATCGGGGGATCATCGTGCCTGTTGGACGGCCTGTCACGCACACGTCCAGCATCCGCCCCGCCCTCACCACCTGGACCCGCCGTCACCTCGGCCTGCTCGTCCTGGTCACGCTCGGCACCGGCCTGCGGGTGACGACGATGGTCGCCTACTCCCCCGCCCTCTGGTTCCAGGGCGACTCGGGCACCTACATACGCAACTCCCAGGCCTGGCCGGAGCTGACCAGCCGGTGGACGTACCCGTGGCTGATCAAAGCCTTCGAGTGGACCGGCACGTTCGCCACGCTGACCGCCGTCCAGCACGCCGCCGGCCTCGCCCTCGGCATCGCCACGTACCTGCTGCTGCGCCGCCGCCTCGGCACCCCCGGCTGGGTGGCGACACTGGCCGCGGCCCCGATCCTGCTGGACGCCCGGCAGCTCACCCTCGAGCAGTACCTGCTCACCGAAACGCTCTTCACCACCGCCCTGGCGACCGCGGCACTGGTCCTCACCTGGACGGAACTACCCGGGCCGATCGCCGGATTCGGCGCCGGCCTCGCCGTCGCGGTCGGCATGGCGACCCGGCCGACCGGCGTGGTAGCAGTCGGCGTACTCCTGCTCATGCTGCTGCTCCCCTGGCGCGGATGGCGGACCCCCGTGGCCTACCTGCTCGGCATCGTCGCCTTCTTCGGCGGCGTGTTCCTCGCCGTCGGCTCGGTCGAGCGGGCCCTCGGCGCCGAGGGCGGCAAGTTCCTCTACGGCCGGACCGCGCACTTCGCCGACTGCGACCAGCTCCAACTGCCGCCCGAACTGCGCCGGCTCTGCCCCACCCAGCCACTGGACCAGCGACCGGAACGACCGGACTGGTTCATCTGGAACAGGGACAGCCCGATCCGCACCGCGCAGCGACCCGAGGACCTCGACGCCTTCGCCAAGGCGGTGATCCGCCAACAGCCCGGCGACTTCGCGACCGAGGTCGGCTCGGACACCGGCCGCTACTTCTGGCCCCACCACCTCGGGCCGATGGAGTCCTGCCTGGCCAAGTGGTGGGTGCCGCAGCTCGCCCCGACCAACTGGGCCGCCGACGTCAACTGCCTGCCCCGCCGCGCCGACCCGCACTACGGCTGGCGCCCGGTCCCGTCCCAGGACGCACCACCGAACGACGCGAGCCGCTTCCTGCACGCCTACGGCCGCCACGGCACCACCCCACCACCGGTGATCGCCGCGATGACCCTGCTCGCGCTGGTCGGCGCGCTCTGGCCCCGCCGGGGACAGCTGCGGCTCAGCATGATCGCCCTCGGCTTCGCCGCCACCGGCGTCGGGATCATGGTCTTCTCGGTGGCCACCTCCATGTTCGACTACCGCTACGGCCTCCCGGCGCTGGCGTTCCTGCCGATCGCCGCGGCGGCCGGCTGGCACCGGCTCCGCACCACGCCGGCACCGAACGACCCCCCGACACCGGCCCGCGACGACGCGCCGGCCCCGCTGGAACCCACACCCACCGGAAGCGACAGGGAACGATGACGAACCAACCGGATATCGAGGTCACCGTCCTGCTGCCGTGCCTGAACGAGGCGGAGACCCTGGAGGTCTGCGTCCGCAAGGCACTGCGCTCACTGGAGCAGTGCGGCGTCGTCGGGGAGGTGCTGGTCTCCGACAACGGCTCCACCGACGGATCGCAGGAGATCGCCGAGCAGGCCGGCGCCCGCGTCGTACACGCTCCCATCCGCGGCTACGGCGGCGCCCTGCTGAACGGCATCGAACAGGCCCACGGCCGCTACATCATCATGGCCGACGCCGACGACTCGTACGCCCTGTCCGACCTCGGCCCCTTCGTCGAATCACTGCGGGCCGGACACGACGTGGTGATGGGCAACCGCTTCCGCGGCGGAATCGCCAAGGGCGCCATGCCGCCCCTGCACCGGTACCTGGGCAACCCGGTGCTCAGCTGGCTCGGCCGCCGGCTGTTCGGGCTGCGCCGGGTCGGCGACTTCCACTGCGGCATGCGCGGCTTCGACGCCGGCCGGATCCGCGCCCTCGGCCTCTGCATGCCCGGCATGGAGTTCGCCTCCGAACTGGTAGTACGCGCCGCGCTGGCCGGCTACGACATCGTCGAGGTGCCGACCACCCTCGCCCCGGACGGCCGGTCCCGGCCCCCGCACCTGCGCACCTGGCGCGACGGCTGGCGGCACCTGCGCTTCCTGCTGGTGTTCGCCCCACGCAAGACACTCGTCTGGCCCGGCTTCGTCATCACCCTGCTCGGGCTGGTCGGGGTCGGCGCCCTCACCCCCGGGCCGGTCACCCTCGGCGCCGTCGACCTGGACGTCAACAGCCTCGTCTACGCCTGCATGATGGTGCTGGTCGGGGCGCAACTCGCGATCTTCGGCGGGCTCGCCGAGATCTACGGCCGGCAGGAACGGCTGGTGCCCACGCGCAGCACCGACCGGTGGATCCGCTTCCTGCGGCTGGAGACCAGCGTGACCATCGGCCTGCTGCTGCTCGCCGCCGGCACGGCCGGCACCGTGGGCGCCGTCTGGCACTGGGGCCTCGACGGGTTCGGCGACCTCGACCCGCACGCCACCCTACGGGTGGTGCTGCCGTCGGCGACGGCGGTGGCGCTCGGTGTGGTGGTGCTCTTCTCCGGCCTGGTCGGCAGCCTCCTCACCCTCCGCCCCGCCCAACCGACCCCCACGCTGGTCCGGCAGGCCGGCCCCGACCGGGAGCGGATGCTCACCGGCTCGTGACCGCGCCCGCCGGCACCGTCAGTCGCGCTCGACCTGGTGACCCACCACGGTCGGGCCCAGCATCACCGCGAAACCACTGCCGTCACGACGCGGGTCGGCCGTCGGCAGCTCCACCGGCTCGCCGTTCGCCGTCGACCCCACCGGCCGCGGACCCACCCAGGCCACCGCCACGTCCGTCTCACCCTTGAGGAACCGCTGCGCACGCACCCCGCCGGTCGCCCTCCCCTTCGCGGGGTACGCCGCGAACGGCGTCACCTTCACCGTCGCACCCGTCGACGTGACCACCATCGGCTCACCGTGGGTCGGATCGTCGGTGCGGACCGCGCCGAAGAACACGACCCGCGCGCCCGCCGGCAGGTTGATGCCGGCCATACCGCCACCCCGCAACCCCTGCGGACGCACCAGCCCCGCCGCGAAGCGCAGCAACGACGCCTCCGACGTGATGAAGGCGAGCGTCTCGGCACCGTCGGTCAGCCAGGTCGCCCCGACCACCTCGTCACCGTCCCGCAGGCCGATCACCTCGAACTCGTCGGAGCGCACCGGCCACTCCGGCGCACACACCTTCACCTGACCCTGCCGGGTCCCGAGCGCCAGCCCCGGCGAACCCTCGGCGGTCGGCCCCAGCGGCGCGAGACCCACCACGGTCTCCCCCGGCTCCAACGGCACCAGCTCGGCCGCGGACATCCCACCCCGGAGCGAGACCGTGCCCGACTGCTCCGGCAACACCGGCAACGGCAGCACGTCCACCTTGAAGGCACGACCCGCGCTGGTGACCAGCAGGACCCGACCCCGGGCCGTGGAGTGGACCACCGCGCGTACCGCGTCGTGCTTCACCCGGCCGTGCCGCCGGCGCCCCTCGGCCGCCTCCTCCGACTCTGCCGCGGTGCGGGCGACCAGGCCGGTCGCCGAAAGGATCACCTGGCACGGGTCGTCGGCGACCTCCAGCGGACCGGCCGGCGCGGACGCCGCCAGCACCTCCTTGAGGTCCCCGTCGACGAGCGTCGTGCGGCGCGGCGCGGCGAACTGCTTCACCACCGCCGCCAACTCGTCGGAGACCACCTTCCGCAGCACCTTCGGGTCGTCCAGGATCTTCGACAGCTCGCCGATCTCACCGCGCAGCTTCTCCTGCTCGGCCTCCAGCTCCAGCCGGTCGTACTTCGTCAGCCGGCGCAGCGGCGTGTCCAGGATGTACGCCGCCTGGATCTCCGACAGCTTGAACTTCCGCATCAGGCCGTCCTTCGCCGCCTGCGCGTCCTCGCTGGCCCGGATCAACTTGACCACCCGGTCGATGTCGAGCAGCGCGATCAACAAGCCGTCGACCAGGTGCAGCCGCTCCTCACGCTTGCGCTTCCGGTACGCGCTGCGCCGCGTCACCACCTCGTACCGGTGGGACAGGAAGACCTCCAGCAGCGCCTTCAGCCCCAACGTCCGCGGCTGCCCGTCCACCAGCACCAGGTTGTTGACGCCGAACGACTGCTCCAGCGGGGTCAGCCGGTAGAGATCCGCGAGCAGCGCCTGCGGGTTCACCCCGACCTTGCACTCGATGACCAGGCGGGTGCCGTTCTCCCGGTCGGTGAGGTCCTTCACGTCGGCGATCCCGGTCAGCCGCTTGGTCTTCGTGACCTCGTTGGTGACGGCGGCGATGACCTTCTCCGCCCCCACGCCGTACGGCAACTCCACGACCGTGATCGCCTGCCGGCCACGGCTGCCCTCGACCGGACCGATCTCCACCTTGGCGCGCATCCGCACCACCCCGCGACCCGTCTCGTACGCGCGCCGCACCTCGTCCAGACCGAGCAGCATCCCGCCGGTGGGCAGGTCGGGGCCCGGGACGAACTCCATCAGCTTGTCCAGCGTGGCGTCCGGGTGGTTGATCAGCCAGCGGGCGGCGGAGACCACCTCGCCGAGGTTGTGCGGGATCATGTTGGTCGCCATGCCCACCGCGATCCCGGACGCGCCGTTGACCAGCAGGTTGGGGAACGCGGCCGGCAGCACGGTGGGCTGGGTCAGCGAGCCGTCGTAGTTCGGCTCCAGGTCGACCGTGTCCTCGCCCAACTCGCCGACGAGCAGCATCGCCTCGCGGGAGAGCCGGGCCTCGGTGTAGCGCGCCGCCGCCGGGCCGTCGTCCGGGCTCCCAAAATTTCCATGCCCGTCGATGAGTGGGACGTTCAGCGAGAAATCCTGCGCGAGGCGGACCAGCGCGTCGTAGATCGCCACGTCGCTGTGCGGGTGGTAGCGCCCCATCACGTCGCCGACCACCCGGGCCGACTTCACGTGCCCCCGGTCCGGGCGGTGGCCGGCCTCCGACATCGACCACAGGATGCGCCGGTGCACCGGCTTCAGCCCGTCCCGGGCGTCCGGCAGGGCGCGGGAGTGGATCACCGAGAACGCGTACTCCAGGTAGGAGTCGGAGACCTCGGTGACCAGCGGGTTGTCGAAGACCCGCGCGCCGGCCTGGTCGAAGACGGAGAGGTCGACCTTCGTTTCCTTGCGGCGTGCCATCGTCAGTGTCCTTGTCCGTGCTCGGCGGTCAGTCTGCTCGTGCCCGCTCGGGGCTTCCGGATTCGCGCGCTGCGCCCGCTCACGCGTCGATCGCCTCGCGGTCGACCCGGTCGGCCGACTCGATCAGCCAGTTGCGGCGGGGCTCGACCTTCTCCCCCATCAGCAGTTCGAGGATCTGCTCGGCGGCCTCGACGTCGTCGAGGGTGATCCGGCGGACCGCCCGGCTCGCCGGGTTCATCGTGGTGTCCCACAACTCGTCGGCGTTCATCTCACCGAGACCCTTGAACCGCGGGATCGGGGTGACGACCTGCTTGCCCGCCTTCTCCAGCCGGCGGACCGTCGACTCCATCTCCGCCTGCGTGTACGTGTAGATGGTCTGCGGGCTGCGCCCCTTCGTGGTGATCTTGTGCAGGGGCGGCATCGCCGCGTACAGCCGACCCGCCTCGATCAACGGCCGCATGTACCGGGCGAAGAGCGTGATCAGCAGGGTACGGATGTGCGCGCCGTCCACATCCGCGTCGGCCATGATGAGGACCCGGCCGTACCGCAGCGCCGACAGATCGAACGTACGCCCCGAGCCGGCGCCCAGCACCTGCACGATCGCCGCGCACTCGGCGTTGTCCAGCACCTGCTGGAGGTTCGCCTTCTGCACGTTGAGGATCTTGCCGCGGATCGGCAGCAGCGCCTGGTACTCCGACGAACGCGCCATCCGGGCGGTGCCGAGGGCGCTGTCACCCTCGACGATGAACAACTCGCTGCGCTCCACCCCGGTCGACCGGCAGTCGACCAGCTTCGCCGGCATCGACGCGCCCTCCAGGGCGGTCTTGCGCCGGGCCGCGTCCTTCTGCTGCTTCTGCGTGAGCCGGACCCGCGCCGCGTCGACGATCTTCTGCAGGACCGTCCGCGCCTCCGCCTTGGTCTTCCGGTCCTCCAGCCAGGCCTTCAGGTGCTGCTCCACCAGGCCCTGGAGCACCTTGGTGATGCCGGCGGTGGACAACTCGTCCTTGGTCTGCGAGGTGAACTGCGGCTCCGGGATCCGCACGTGCACCACCGCGGTCATGCCCTCCAGGATGTCGTCCAGAGTGGGCGCGTCCTCCTTGGCCCGCAGCAGGCCCCGGGCGTTGCGGGCCGCGTCGGCGAGCGTACGCGCCAACGCCCGCTCGAAGCCCTTGCGGTGGGTGCCGCCGTGCGCGTTGCGGATCGTGTTGGTGAAGCACTCCACCGTGCGCTCGTAGCCGGTGCCCCAGCGGAACGCCACCTCCACCTCGGCGCGACGCTGCACGTTGGCCTGCATGACGCCGTTGGCGTCGGCCGCGTTCTCCCGGTATGTCCCCTCGCCGGTCACCATCAGCGTGCCCGACACCGGCCGGTCGCCCGCCGGTGCCAGGAACTCCACCATGTCGGCCAGCCCGTTGGGGAAGTGGAACCGCTCGTCCACCGGCTCCTCGCCGGTGCGGTCGCGCAGCAGGTAGCCGACACCGGGCACCAGGAAGGCGGTGTTACGCAGCTTCATCCGCACCGCCTCGACGTCCAGCGCGGCGCCGGTCTCGAAGTAGCGCGGGTCGTGCCAGTAACGGATCGACGTGCCGGTGCGCTGGCCCCGCTTCACCGCACCGACCACCTGCAGGCCCGGGCCGGCGGTGAAGGGCGCGTCCGGCCCGTCGCCGTCGAAGATGCCCGGTACGCCGTGCCGGAACGACATCGCGTGGACCTTGCCGCCACGGCGGACCGTGACGTCGAACCGGCGGGACAGCGCGTTGACCGCCGAGGCGCCCACACCGTGCAGACCGCCGGAGGTCTTGTAGCCCGAACCGCCGAACTTGCCGCCGGCATGCAGCCGGGTCAACACCAGCTCGACACCGGAGATGCCGGACTTCGCGTGCACATCGGTGGGGATGCCCCGGCCGTCGTCGTCGACCTGGACCGAGCCGTCGGCGTGCAGCGTGACCTCGATGGACTTCGCGTGACCGGCGACTCCCTCGTCGGTCGAGTTGTCGAGGATCTCGTTGACGAGGTGCCCCACGCCACGGCTGTCCGTCGAGCCGATGTACATGCCCGGACGCTTCCGGACAGCGTCCAGCCCCTCGAGGTGCGTGAGGTCGTCGGCCCCGTACAGGGTCTCAGGCTCTGCGGTCAACTGGTCGTACTCCCAGGTCTCGGCGGTGTGGTGCCGCGGACGGCGGGCTGGTGCCGCGGACGGCGGGCGTCGGCCGCAAGCGGCGCGCCGCAGCGAGCCTAGCCGTACGCCCCGACAACACCCGGAAGCCCCGCTCGACCCGCCGCATCCGGCGCAACGGACGGGGACACCGGACGATTCCGACCGGTGACCCGGGCGACACCCTACGAGGTACCCGGCCCGGCGGATGGTCGCGTCCGCGCTGGTGGTGTAAGAGACGGCCATCGCGGGATCCGGCTTGATGTTAGGCGGCGATCGGGTTCGGGTTGGCCTGCTGGGTGTCGTGTTGGGCGGTGTCGACGGTGATCAGGCGG
>JAEYGD010000134.1 GCA_023402505.1 Actinomycetes bacterium | reverse complement strand
CCGCCTGATCACCGTCGACACCGCCCAACACGACACCCAGCAGGCCAACCCGAACCCGATCGCCGCCTAACATCAAGCCGGATCCCGCGATGGCCGTCTCTTACACCACCAGCGCGGACGCGACCATGGCTCCTGGATCCTGACGTCCCCGTTCATTGCTAACAAGTGGTTCTTGGACAAGAACGCGGAGCTGGACTACAACCTCGCGCCGCTGGTGCGGATGCTTAAGAAATGGAACTCGGCTCACTCTAAACGGTTGAGGTCATTCCACCTGGAGACGGTGGCCGGCCATACCTTCCGCACATTGGGTTCGAATCGGCGGAGCGGGCTTCAGAAATTCTTCGAGTGGGCGGGCAGCCATCTCGATGTGAATGACCCGGGCGGCCAGTCAGGACTCTTGAGCGGCTATTTGTCGTTCGCCGCTCGGGACCAGGTGCGCAGGTCGTTTGATGCAGCCGCCGAACGTGCCACAAAGGCGGTCAGCGCCGAGAACTCAGGGGATCATGAGGAGGCAAAGAGGCTTTGGCGTATTGTCCTCGGTAGTTCCTTCCCGGCTTGACTTCGGAAAGCCCTCCACTTACTTCTGCTAGCTTCCCGGCAGGGATCGGCCTGGGTCGCTGGCGGAACGACTGTCGACAGCAACGCTGACAGCAACGCCGCCGAACGGCGGTACGCTGACGAGCGCTGGCAGGGACGAAGCTCCGAGTGTGCAGCCGTTGCCGCACGCGTGAGGACGCGACGCACGGAGCTTCAAGCGAGGGCCCTTATCCGGTCCGGACGAGGATGCCCCTACTCCAAATCTGCCCTGTTCCAGCCCGGCGGTAGCTTTTCTAGGCCGATTAGGACGTCCAGGCCGAGGTGCTCTTTCAGCATATGCTTGAGATTGCGGCCCTCAATAATTTCGATGCGTCCATTTGCGGCGGCGAAGTCGCGGCTCGCCTTACCCACCCACGAGGTGGTGACGAGGACGCCTTTGGCGGCCCGCTTGTGGTCCATCACGCCGGCAAGTGCGTGGACGGCTTCAAGGCCAACGATTTTGCTGTAACGCTTGGCTTGGATGATGCAAAGCCCGCCGACGATTGGATCCTCGTTTACAGCGACGCCGTCGACGCCCTCGTCCTTGGATGCCTGCGTGACCCAGGACTTCATGCCGATGCTCTCGAAAAGGCGACGGATGAGATGCTCGAACTCTCCAGGAGAAAGTGTGAGTAGGTCCGTACGACTATCCAAGCCGGCGACGACATCCATCTCGTCGACGAACTTGTACTTCGAAAGGTCGAAGGACACTACTGGTCTGACGCCTTCTAGTTCGTACGGGTGGGGGGAAACGATGGCGTTCAGGTGGCTGCGAAGGCACAGCACTGGATCCAACTCTGGCTCATCGAGCTGCACAACGGCAAACTTGTCCCGCTCCACACCCACGCTCATCAGCAGTGGGCGAATGGCGCGGCCAGTCGCCTTGTCCTTGGTTGAGGCGTAGCCGTTGAAGACGATGCCGGTGACGAGGTCCGGAGACGTTGCATCGAAGGTCTCGGCAATGGTGCGCAATGTTAGCCGTGCAAGGAGGTCGCCGTACAGCTTCTTAGTCTCGGGTTCCTTGCGCGGTATGGCAACCATGCCCTTCGCCGTTGTGTAGCGGTAGGCGACGACGGTTGGCACGACATCTCGGAGCGGTAGCTCGTACTCGATCAACAGCTCCCGGGAGGCAGGGTCATAGTGAGCCGCGGCCTTGCCTGTCAGGCCCTCGGGGTATCGAGACTGAGCGAGGACGTGTTGTATACGTTCAACAAACGCGGGTGGTCCGCCGTTCAATAACGCTGCCCTAAGTTCGAGGGCAGACTCGGCGGGCCGCCGGTTTCTCCGGGCTAGCAGCTGTGCGTACCCTGCAACCCTCGTGCTGATGGCCTCGGTCCGAAACTCGGCCTCTGCCACCTTGCGGGCGTGTGTCTCTCGCTCCGCCAGGCGCTTCGTGGCGGCTGCCTCCTGCGCCTTCGCACGGGCATCAGCAGCTAGGCGTCGTTCCTCAGCACGCTCGCGTTCGGCGGCCTGTCGGGCTGCCTTTGCCGCCGCTTGGTCGGCGAGACGCTTCGCTTGTACTTCATGCCTCAGGCGCGCTGCCTCGGCCTGCTTTGCCGCCGCCTCGGCTTGCTTAGCCTCGCGGCGTGCCTCCGCTTCCTGACGCTTCTGTTCGGCAACCAACTCGCGGTGCCAGCGCGCCTCTGCTTGCGCCTGGAGCTTCTTGGCCTGCTTGCGGGCGTCCAGCATCTGAGCAATGAGGCCCTTACGTCGCGCCATGCCTCCTCCGGGGCTCCACGATAGACAGACACGACCGTAACGCACTCGCGACGCAGTGGAAAGTCTGAACTACGCAAGGTAGTTGGGGTGCCGGCTCGCAGGGAAGGGCAGCGTGAGGGTCGATCCGAACCGGCTGTTCCAGCGAACCGACGGTTCTAAGAAGCGTCAGGCTCCGCTGGCCGGGTGGCCAACGGAGCCTGACATCGCAGATTACTTAGCAAGCGACGACGACGGTCCCCGCCTTGATGTGGTCGTTCCAGCCCCGGCGCGTCAGGTCGTCCACGACTTCACGAAGCCGGGCATCATCCGACAAGAGGCGCTTGCACTCGTCGCAGACGTCCGGCCCGCCTCCGAACGCCGATCCACCGCCCGGCTGACACCGGAGCCCGTCCGGAACTCCACGCGACACCCGGACACAAAGGTCCACCGCCTGCCCCCGATGCTTGCACCGCAGGCTTACACGCACCCAGTTGGGTTGCATCGTCAACTCCCCCGGCCCTCAACGGCCTGGTCGTCGTCGGGGTGGCCATCACCCCGGCGATACGCACGCTGACGCCACGCCCAGAGAGAAACACCACTTCCCCTACGCGGGTAGTCGATCCCCCTATAAGGTTCTGGCCGAGAGGGCAATCTCATGCAGAACCCCGGACGGACGTCGCCCCGACGTATCCGACGCCGGGGCTTCTGCGTGTCCAGGACACGATACCAGCCGGCCCGTCACAATCCGTATGTCTGAATCGCGGCGCGCTAAAAAGTGAGCCCGGTCACGTTCTCTACATTTGGTGCCGGCTCTGGCCGAGGCTCCCCACATTTTGGGGAGAGGGTTCTTGTCGGAGCATCCCGATACAATCCGCGCCCTCACGCCTCCTGCTACTCGGTGTAATGACGAATGCGGCCCGGCAGGGAAGGGCGCAGGCATCGTCGATGCCAGACCAACGCTTCGGATGTTCAGACCCGCAGGGGCCGTGCCTGGGCCGTCTGGGCCTTCGCCGGGCCGTCGAACGCCGACCAGCGATGACCAACTACGACCGGCAGCACCCGAAGAAGCAGCAGGTCAGCCGGGCTGTATAGGCGGCTGACCTAATGGGCGACGGACGAGTCGACCTGTACGCCGGATTCAGTTGGCCGCTAAGTCAGTGGCCGGCGAGTCGATAGGCGGGGAGGATGCGTCGATGGATCGATCGGCTGTGATGAACCGCGTCCAAGACCTCTGGCTCGGCCTCGCTGGTGTCGCCACCAGCTTCCCGGCAGACGGCGTGCGGGTGGTTGTGGCTGCCGAGTCGCGGCTGTGCCCGCCGACGTGGGCCGGCATCGTGGTGTTGGGAAGCTCAGGCATCGCCACCGCGCCGGACACTGCTACCGCCCGGTTCTTGTGCGAATCGCTCACTGGGAGGCCGCTCCGGTCGGCCGTCGAGGCTGAGCGGTGGAGCGGGGAGCACGGCGTGGTGGACGTGCTCGGTCCCGCCTCGTTGGCATACCTCGACGAGCAGGAGTTCCGGCCAGCGACGGGAGCCGCTGACATAGCCCAGTTGCCGCCAGGACACCCAGACCTCAATGGGCTGGTCGCAGACGTCTCCGAGGATGACGCTGCGGAGAGCGGGATAGGCGAAATCACGTCACCGGTGTTCGTCGTTCGGGACCGCGCACGAGTGGCAGCGGCGGCGGGTTTCCGCCAGTGGCCACGCTCGGTCGCCCACCTCTGCGTGCTCACTAGCTCCCGCTTTCGAAGTCGCGGACTGGCCCGTGCGGTGGCTTCCGCTGCGGTGGCAGAGGCGCTTCAGAACCAACTACTGCCGCAATGGCGCGCACGCCCGGAGCCCTCACGACGGCTCGCTCGCCGGCTCGGCTTTCGTGAACTTGGGGACCAGGTGAGCATCAGGATCGCGGCCCACCAAGTCGACAGCAACGGTGACAGCAACTGGCCGGGACGTGGGCGGCCGTAGACAGCGGTCAGCGGACAGTTGCCCGAGGTCGCACACGGGAACGAACACCGCCGGACGAAGCGCCCAGAACTTACAAGCGAGAGGTAGCAGTGTTCGTACGTTGCGGTGGGCAGGGGTACCGGCCGCTCCCCAAGACGCCGGGTCTACAGCGGACGGGCACGAGCCCGGGGCTGGTAACCCACGTAGCCTGAAGCTCGATCCGTTTATCCGTTAAGCTCAATCACCTCAGTTGCAATAGATAGCGGTCGGCCGGTTCGTTCGTCTCTACTGTCAGTGAACACCCATAAATAGCCGGGCTGAAAGCTCCTACCTAGTGAAAGCTCGACAGTCCCGCTTTCGAGGGGTAGGGATATCCGTGCATTCTCTGCAATGACTTCCCCCGCCTCCCTGTATCGAAATGCCTGTTGCGTAGGAACGAGTTCGTCTGTGTACCAGAATGTGCCGTAAATTGTAGCTTTTACGATATCAATCGGTTCGGTGTCGGTTTCGATCTGAAACCGGTCATCTGGATTGCTGTAGTTCAAATTGAGTCGGACGTTCTGCCGCTCGCCCGGTCCAAGGCTGCGTTCGAATGGCAATTCTCTGATTGTGCGCCACAGGTCTCCGAGTGATGCGAATTCGCCACTTTGCTTGCGGCGCAGGATTAACGATTCCATGCTGGCGGAATTTAGAGCTGCAACGGCGTCTTGACTCAATTGCACTGACTCTTCGCTTTCAGGGTCAAGATCGAGGCTTACTCGATGCATCTCAAGCCTGCGCAACCTCAGGCATAGTTCCCGCGCTCCTAGCCACTCGAACAGTTCACCCGCTGCAAGTCGGCTAATTTCGCGAAGCGTGATGCTTTCATGGTCGGCAAGGCGTCGTGCGGCTGCGGAGAAGCCTGCGGAAGAGACCGCAACCACGGCATTCGCTCTAACGCTTCGCTGTTTGGTTGCGAGTTGCTCGATCCATGTCACATCCTCGACCCGGCTGCGATCGCGGCATTCGAAGATGATGAGGCGTTCTTCCGTACCTACCCTCGCTCTGACTGCCACATCGACCTCGCGCCACGTGTCGGTGACATAGTCGTAGACGTGATCGGGAGATTTGAGTTCGAGAGGGGTGCTGGCGAGCTGCTGTTCAAGATGCGCCACCAACAACTCAAGATCTCGTCCGCGTCGCCCCACCTGACCCCCCGGGTCTGCGCGTAGTCCGCTATTGACTCGCTGGCGTGAGTGAAAATTGGCTATAAAGCCAGGTCACTCGGTGACGAATACACCTACGCCTGGCAATGTCTCAGTCATTCCCTTGATCCGCAGCACCTGCATGGCACGGTCGATGACCGGCTCGGTGACCCCGTAGTGCTCGATCAACTCTCGCCGGCTGGGCAGTTTGGAGCCGGGCGGAAACTCGCCGGACGCGATGCGTTCGGCGAGGTCGTCGGCAATCTGCTCGTAGCGGTAACGCGGTGGCACGGTGTTCCCCTCGGTTGGCAACACGAGTAGACCACCTACGTCAGCCCTTGACTACCCAACGGTACCTGTGGGAGGTTGCCGAGGAGGTCGATCCCCCGGTTGGCGCTGTGGGCCGTCCTCGCCGGCGTGGATGTCCGGCGCATCCCCCGCGATCGGGCATCCACGCCTCCGGACACCTGCGGCACCAGGAGGCGGCAGTGCTCCCTTCCAATTCCCCAGCTCGGCGGTTTCCTGGCCCCGGCCGTTGGGGCGAGCCGATGAAGCGCGTTTCCTACGACGAGTACGTCCTGGCGGCAGCGCTCACCCTCGCCCGTCGTCATCGGCCTGTGTGGTCCTGGCGGCACTGGCGACGCATCTGCCGCTGCGGCGCGGTCCTGCCCTGCCGAAGCCGTCACCGTATCCCTGTCAACCGCGGCCACTGGCCCAGCCAGGACGGCCCGCGATGATCACTCACCGCCCGATCAAGCCGGCGTGGACGTGTGGCGGCTGTGCGGGGGAGTGGCCCTGCCAGGCCCGGCGACGGGAGCTGCATGCCGAGTACGACCGGGCCCCGGTGTCGCTGGCCCTCTACCTGGCCGCCCAGCTCGTCGACGCCGCCCAGGACCTGGCCCATGTCCCAGTCGGCCACCTGCACCACCGATTCCTGGGCTGGATCCGATGAGCATCCTTCGGCCCGGCGACGAGAAGTTCCACTACAGCGACGGCTCCCACAAGTGGATCCCGCCGGACCCCGACTACGACCAGGAGGTCTGGGACGAGCAGGTGCGCCAGCACAAGCAGGGCCACCTCAGGAACGAGCAACCCAAGGTGCGCATCCAGCGTCTCGTCTGATGCCAGCAGTACAGCAGCGAAGTACAGCAACCGTGCCAGCCGAACCGAGCCGAGAGGCACCTGAGCAGGTTCGCTGACCTCGCAGCACACCCGACGCGACCCGCTCGCCGACAGTTCACACCGAAGAGGTCACTGGTCGATCCCAGTATCGCCCACGCAGGTCAACGGCCACTTCCCGGCTTCGGGAGGTGGCCATTCTGCTGTCGTAGGGCTGTTTCCGTGATCAGCCAGGGCCCGACATGACGCCCGAAGGATAAAGATCAAGTTAGAGGTCGAGCCGGATCTCCCGGATCGCCTGCTGAATCCAGTGGTTCCCGTCGGATGCCTCCAACCGCGCGAGCTCTCGCTGAAACTCTGGTGCCCTGGGTTCGAGGACGCCCAGGAGTTCCAACGCACCGATCCTGGCTCCGGCATGCGATGAACACAGCCAGGGGTAGTAGGCCGCCCGACCGCTGTGGATGATGGCCCGGGTCCGGGTGACGAACTCGGACAGGTGAGTGTCATCAGAGCGCTGGGGCGCGGGGTGGAACGGGCCGTCGTCGCCGACACAGCTCAGCAGGAGGTTGAGCGCCTCGGCGGCCACCTCGGGCCGTTCACTGCGGCACAGTTCGATCAGGAACGGGGCGGCTGGCTCGGCGGTGCGGAAGTACCGGCCGCTATGGCCGTGGATCAGGGCGCCCCTCAGCGCCTCGCCCCACTCGCGTGCCGCCTGGCCTTCCGCTGTTGCCAAGCCGCGGATCAGGTCTGGGATCTCACAGGCGTCGCGTTCGGCGTCTCTGGGATTGCGCGGTCGGAACCTCGCCCAGTCAACCAACTCCAGCCCCGCAAAGGGCTCGGGACGGGAGCCACGCGGCGAAGCAACCACCGACTCAGAGTACTGTGAGCACCTGGGTCAAGGCGTGGCGCGAAGGCGCCTGAACGAGGCTGCTCAGTGCTCGGGTCCCCGGCGGTCGGCGCCCGCGGGCTCCCAGAGCTGGACGACGTTGCCCTCTGGATCTCGCAGGCTGGCGAACCTGCCGTTCGGGTATTCCTCGGGGTCCACCTCGACGTCGATACCCGCGTCCCGCAGCTGTGCGACCATCGCGTCCAGGTCGGCGACGCGGAAGTTGAGCGACCAGGAACGCTCCAGACCGCCGAAGTGCTCGGAGTCCGTCGGCATGGCCGCCAGGACGGTCGGTCCGGGCTTCTGCCACCAGGAGGACACGTCGTAGGACTCCGGTGCCGGATCAACCCCAAGGTGGGTGGCGTACCAGTCGTTGAGTCGGTCAGGATCGTGGGCGCGGAAGAAGACACCGCCGATACCCGTCACGCGTTCCACGGTCTCTCCTCGTCTCCGGGGGCCGTCCCAGTCCTCTCTGATCATGCCGTGGAGCGTCGCGACCGGTGAACCCGAAATCCTGGCTGGGCGACGACGGGGCGACCGACGCGTCAGCCGAGGCCCAGTCGGTGCAACGCGACGGCCACGAACCCGCGCACCGACCGGTCCCAGCCGGGTACGTCGGCGTCGAAGTCCGAGGTCCGGGCGTCGATGAGGACGTCGAGGGCGAGGTCGGGTAGCTGGTCACCGAGTCGGTACGCCAGTCCCACCGCCGCCGTCACCCGGACGACCGCAGCGTTGGCGGACAGCGTGTCACGGAGGCGGTCGTCGATCCGCTCGACGTCGGCCGGACAGTGGGCGAGGGCCAGGTTGGCGCTGGCCCGGGTGACGGCGCGGGTCTCGTCGTCAGGGACCGCGATGAGTCCGGCCAGCGCTGCCTCGTCGGGTGGGAACCAGACGAGCAGTTCGGCGGCGTACCCGGCCAACCGCGGGTCCGGATCGGTGAGCCAGTGGACGTACCGGTCGGTGTGCCGCGCTCCGGCGTGGAAGGCGTCGGCCTCCCACCGGACCGCTACGTCGTCGGCCAGTGCCGCGGCCTCCTCGTGCTCGTACAGGTCCTCGGCCTCCAGATGCCGCTCGACCAACGCCGCCTGTTCGTCGGTGATCCCCTCCGCGGCGGCGAAGGTCCGCAGCGGATCGAACGGCAGCTCGTCGTCGCGCCGGTCGCCGAGCACCACCGACCGGAGCAGGTCGACCACTGCCACCCGGTCCGGCGTGGCCGGGTCGTCGGTCAGCGCTACCAGGAACGGCACCACGTGGC
>JAEYGD010000120.1 GCA_023402505.1 Actinomycetes bacterium | reverse complement strand
CCGCCTGATGGCCGCCCGCCTCGCTGGCGAGGACATCGAACCGCAAGGCCCCATCGAGACCGAAGCAGCCCGACGCCTCGACGACGAACTCAACCCGAAGTAGCCCTCCAGTTACCCAACACTCTCTAAGGCAGCGCGGCCGTGGTGGGCGTGTGCCGTGGCGCTGGATGCGGCGCCCGCGGCTAGAGTGCGCGGATGGCTGCGCGGACGTCTTTTGGTAGTGGTTCGGCTATCGCCCGCTATCGGGCGCCAGCAATGCCCAGACCGCCGGCTTCGCTGGAGCTGGCCACAGCCGAAGAACACAGGCTTGAGCCCGAATCGACGTTCCGACGGCTGGCATTCGTCGACCTCGACCTGTCGGGGCAGGCGGCCGACGGGGTGGAGTTCGCGCAGTGCCGATTCAAGGGCGCGGACCTCAGCGGTGTCCAACTCGACGGGGCAGCCTTTACCGACTGCCTGTTCGACAGTACGAACCTGGCGAACCTCCGGGCGGAGAAGTCGTCCATGATCCGGACCCGACTGTCGACGCTCCGGATGACGGGCATGCACTGGATCAACGGGGTATTGCGCGACGTGACGGTGTCCGAGTGCCGGCTGGACCTGTCATCGTTCCGGTTCACGAACTTCACTGGTGCCGCCTTCGACGGCTGCAACCTGACCCGAGCCGACTTCCAGAACGCGGACCTGACCGGCGTCCGATTCACCGACTGCGACCTGACCGGCGCCCAGTTCTCACAGGCGACGATGAACGGCACCCGCTTCGCCAACTGCCTGCTGGCCGGGGTCGGCGGCGTGACCAGCATGGCAGGAGCAGTGATCGCCCACCAGGACCTCGCGGCACTGTCCTACACCCTGGCGGGCGCGCTCGGGATCCACATCGAGGACGCCGCCGGCGAATAGGCAGGTTCTGGCCCAGGCGTGGTCGACTCCATCTGCGGTAGCAACTGAAGCAGAGCACGCTGCCGACGGGAAGCAAGTGGCCAACGCAGCCGCAGGTACCGAGGCCGCTCGCTCGCGGTCAACTTCACCACTTCGGCTTACCCTGGGCGGTCACGCGGACTCGCCTGCCCACATCGTCGCACCTTCGCGCTGGAGATTTCGAGTCGGCAACTGGCTGATCGGCGAGACGCACTGGCTGGGGGCGGCGCGCGGAACGCAGACCGGCGCCCCCCGCAACCTGTGTGCCCAACCACGGGTACGGTCACGGTCGCGAGCGGGTGGCGCACCGGGCGGTGCTGCCCCATGACGACCAGATCGCACGCTCTCGCACCAGTGGGATGCCACGATCGGTTCGGCTTATGGCCACGACTCCACTGACAGGTCCCATCGACCTCGCTCGCGCCTGAGCCGGGCTCACGTCGAGCGGGACGCCACCTCGTCTGCATGTGACGGCACGGCGTTGTCGACGTTGAGCAGTCCGGCGTCGACCACCGCCCGGCTCATCGGCCGGGTCAGCTCGGCGAGGCGGGCGCACCCGTCGGCGCCGAGCACCGCGTACGCGGGCGTGGCGAGCCGGTCGGTGGCCGCCTCGATCCACGCGCGCTGCGCTCGCCCGCTGTCGCTCAGGGCCGGCTCTTCGCCCTCGATCAAGCCGCGCCCGCGCAGCCGCTCGACCGCGTCAGCCCACTGCTCGCCACTCCAGCCACGGGTGCGGCGTAGGAAGCGGACCGGCACCTCGCCGGACGCGGCGTGCAGCACCAGTGCCTCCAATCCGGTGAGTCCGGCGAGCACCAGGGCGGCCACGTGCCCGTCGCCGCGGAACTCCCGCAGGAGCGTCTGGGCATGCCAGAGGATCAGGTGCGGCTGTTCCGGCCAGGGCAGCGCGGCGTGGGCGGCGAACAGTGGCCGTCCCTCGGGGTAGGCGGTGGCGGACTCGGCGGCGCGACGGGCCAGCTCGGCGGCCTCGACCATCTCCGGACCGTGCACCGCGTCGCCGAGCGCGCGGGTCAGGGCGGCACCGGCGGCCTCCAGCCGGGCGGCCAGCAAGGCCCCTGGCGTCGCCCGTTCCCAGGCGGCTGGCAGCACCCGGGCGACGAGGTCCGGATTGAAGTTGAAGAAGGTAGCGACGATCGGGCCGGGGCCGACCGGTCCCAGGGCAGCCGCCCGGGAGGCGAAGTAGCCCGCCGGCTCCGGGATCCCGAGGGCGGCGTACCGCTCGTGCGCCTCGGGCACGAAGTAGATCATCCCATGGAGGGGCTCAGTCACCCGCCAGGCGCGGCGCACGACGGCCGGGTCGAGCGTCGACGAGTTCCGCCAGCTGGGATCAACCACGTCCATTATGTCCGACATTCGCTGCCCTCCGTCGACACGGTTACCGGCCGGTAGCCTCCCATGCTGGCGACGGCCTGTCACCCACCCGCACGCCCTCGCCAGCCCCCAAAGACGGCGTCGCAAGCCGGCCCGCTCTGAGAACAGAGCGACCGCTTCGGATTCGCCGAAGAGGTCACCGAGCAGGAAGCCCCGGTCAGAGGGATCCCTCTGCCTTGGCAAAGATCGCGTCGACTGTCGGCCGGCGTCGACTACTGCGGGTGACCTGCTCGGCTTGTCGGTGGCCGTCGGCCGTCGCGCCTGCCTGTCAGCCGGCTTGGCTGTACTGGCGGGCGCGATTGGGCTTGCCGGCGGTCCCGATTGGGCTCATGATCCGCTTACGGTAAAGCCGGGAGGAACAGGTGGTGCTTGGGATGGTGGTCCGGCGTTGAGCAGGGACCCTCGTGCGATCGCGAATGGGTATCGGTCCGCGGACAGTTACGCCGGTCTGATCGCCGGTCAACGGCAACTCTGGGGCTCAGCCCTCGTCGGCTTCGCTGTCGTTGGCATCGCGCTGGCCACATCATCCGACGGTCCGATCCTGAGGGCGGCCTTCATGTTGTCCGCTCTGTCAGTGGCGATCGCGATGGTGCGGGTGATCAGCGCTGGCCGGCGATTCAATAGGGAGGTCGGTCTCGACTCGCGGGAGGCTGGCGCGGAGGGCATGTGGTTGATGCTGTTCCTTTTCAAGGACATGGTGACGCCGGGGTCCAGGTGGCAGCCGACTCGGAGCAACAGCGGTGCGGACTAAGCAGCTCGCTCGGGTCGCCTTACCGGTGCGACCACGTCCCGTCGCAGGGCCCTCATCAGGGCTGCGTGTCGATTGGTGCCGCCGCGTGGCATGAGTCGACGGGAGTGCAGGGTTATCAGCCCAACCCATCCGGCGGCCACCCCGACAAACACGGTCCCAAACGTGATGGCGATCGGGAGCCAGACCAGTGGTGGCTTCAGGGACCAGAGGGCAATCGCGCCGATGGTCAGACCCATCATGAGCGGCCCGAGGAGCAGGCAGCGGTAACCGACGACCAGCAGCCGATATGCCCACGTCGCCCGGATCCGCTCAACCACCTTGTCGACCTCTGCCATCTCGGTTACCTCCCCGGAATCGGCCGTGACTGTACCGAGGCCCCGCCCTCCTGCCATCCCGTCCACCGTCGACCCGCACCGTGGAGCGGCCAGCGCCAGGGCGCCAAGGTGGAGCGCCCTACCGGACGAGTCTCAATGGCGGTTGCCAGGTGTCGGCGTGGAGGCTGGCGGCCGGAGGGGCGGGTGGCCCTGGCTGTACGAGTGGCCGTACAGCCGCACGGTTTAGGAAGTGTGGACACGACCGAGCATGGCCCGGCCGTGACCTGCTTCGACCTGCGCCGCCACACCGGCGGCCACATCCAGGAACTGACCGTCGATGCCCCTCGGCTCCTGTCCTAACGGGCACGCAACCGGCATGCCTCACTCGGTGATCATGAACCCTCATCCCGCAATCGCACTCGTGCCTGCTCGACCAGCTCCGCGTACTGCGCAGAGAACGGCTCGACCAGCTCCCGTTCGAGTAGGCAGGTGAGATTCCACAGCGCCCGTTGCTCCGCCTGATCCTCAACTAGGTCGGCGAAGTCGTTGGTCACCTCGTCGGTGCGATACAGCCACTCGAAGAGAACCAGCGCCTCGTCTCGGCTGAGTCGCAAGACCACCTCGTCCTCTGCCACGCCAAGCAGGATACGGACACCTTCAGTTTGGAAGAGCGCGCTCAACCGTCCGTGATGCCCAAAATGCCTGCTGCCGGCAGCCGGCCGCGCCTCGTGCCCCCTCGTGACCGCTGCGCACCCCAGCTACTGGCCCGTGACGGCATCCGGGGAGGCTGGTAGCCCTCGTGTGCCCGCGGGAGTCATGATCACTACGGACGGCGTAGAGCCCCCAGGCCGTACCCTGTCGGCGTGGGTTGGCTTTGGTGCGTACGAGTCAGCGTCCTCATCCTCGGCTGGGCTGTCGGTCTACTAATCTACGGCCTGGTGCCGGCAGCAACCCCGACCTCGGAATGGTTGATGTTCGGCACTGCAATCAGCGCCATCGGCACCGCCGGCATGTGGCGGTTTTCCATCGTCGGGCACTACGAGGCCCGGGTGCTGTGGCGGCTACGCCCAGGCTGGTGGCCGTGGTGTGTGGTCGGCGCCGTCCTGGTGGTGTTGGTCACGATGGTGACGTCGACACCGAGCTTCGCCGAGCTGGCCGACACCAGCGAGGAACGCGGTTTGGCGGCATTTTCGATCTTCTTTGTCACCCTGCCCATCCCGGTCTACCTGGCTTGCCACCGAGCCGACCACCGCGTCCGACCGCGGGGACCGGTGTCGCTGCCTCGGACTGTCCGCCGGGCCCGGGAACGGGCAGCCCGGCGACGCTGAACGCATGCGGCGTCTAGGTCGCTGGATATGCGGCGCATCAGTTGGCGGACATGTGTCGCGGATCTGTTGTCGGATCACAGGACGTCCTGCCGGCGGGGAGGACGAGTCGTGGATGGCTGGCCGAGGAAGCCCGTCAACTCGGGGCATCTCGTGCGGCCGGAGCTCTGATGTAGGGCTCAGCGGGAGCCTTGATCCGCCCGAACCGTTAGTTCGGAAGGGCGTGGTCAAGCGGTCGTGATGCCCGAGACGCCTGCAGGCGGCGGCTGGCCAGGTTGCGTCTCGTGCCCGCTGCGCGCCACGGTTTAACTGGCTCACGGATGGCCCGTCAGTCTGCTGCACGCCCCAGGATCGTTGTGCGGACTACTCTGTCCGCCGTGACGACGATCGAGCAGCTTGAGCGGGAGGTCTGGCCGGATCCCGGTCCGGATGCCACCTCTCTGGTCAGGCGTTGCGTCGAGCTGCGACGTAAGCCGTTGGCCGAGTTCACCGTCGAAGACCTACGCATCATGCTCGGGCAGGAAATCGGCGCGCCCGCCTTGCTGCCCCGCGCGGTACAAGTTTTGCTCCGCGACCCGTTGGCTGAGGGCGACAATTACGCGGGCGACTTGCTCTTCAACGTGCTGCGGTTGCCTGACTCGGCGTGGTCGAGCCTGCGAGCGGAACGGAAGCGGCTGGCATCTGTTCTAGCTGAGCTCGTTGCCGGTCCCCTGTTCTCCGATCCTGACCTTAAGCCTCGCGACCCGGACCGACTGCTTCGCGACGCCATGGTGCGATTTCTTGGGCCATGAGAGCGAGGCTCCGCAGTCGTAGACCGTCCAGCCTCCCGGGGCGGGGACAAGGTGGAGCGCCTCGCCAGCCGAACAACCTTGGCCCCGTCCCGGAGGCTGGTAGCCATCGTGGTGCCCGGCGAAGGGGATCCGCGGCGGCATCTCTGAGGAGGGCCGGGGTCTGGGGCGCAGCCCCAGCTATGGTCTTGCGATGCACGCCGTGAACGTGGTCGAGAAGTTCGGGGCGGACGGCTTCCTCGAACGGTCATGGGTCCTGCCACCAGACGTTGTCGTGCCACTCAGGGCTCATGTCGGCATGACCGAAGAGGGCTGGATCATGGACGAGTGGCCAGTGACGGCGGAGATAGCGGCCATCGTTCAGCCCTGGGTCGATGAGACGATCGACGTTGCGTCCGGCGCGTGGAACATCGGTTCCGAACAGGCTCCCGACTAGCTCAACATCTGCTGCCGTTCCTGGTGTGGCCGGCCGGCCCGACCGATGCCGGCCGGAGGTCGCCAGCAGGCCGGGCCCCGATGTGGCCGGGTAGTCTGCTCGCCCGTCGATCACGGCTGCGGCGTCGAAGGGATGGCGACCTAGCCAGCCAGTGGCAGTCTTCCTGATGTTCGTAGATGGCCCGGCTCGTGGGAAGGTCCGCCCCGAGCCGTGCGGACGCTGCGTGGTTGCTGAGCAGTCCTAGGATCTTGGCCATGAACCGTCGGCCAGGCCGGATCTCCCTGCGGGTGCTCTCTACGCTCGGTCTGGTACTCGCAGTTGTGCTCACGGCACTATCCACCTGGTCGGTCACGGACGATCTTCGTGGATCAGAGACCTCCGCTGAAGTGGTGGATATCGAGCATCGCGGGGACAAGATCTTCTTGACCGTACGGTTCACCACCAACCGTGGCGACGTGTGTCAATCCAGCTTGCGCGCCGAGGTTCCCGCGAACCGCAGCGTACGTATCGGCCAGGGCGTCAACGTCCACCACGCCAAGAGCAGCCCGTGCCTGAGAGTGCGCGAGGCTGACGATCAATTCTGGTGGTTGGTCGTCGTCCCCGGGGTGATACTCCTGACCGCCTTCAGCATCCTGAGCTACGTCGCATGGCTCGGCCCCGGCCTCAGCTCCCGCTCCGCTACGCAGACATGTCCTGACAGGCCAGGTCACGGTCGTGACAACAGATGCTTCGGTGTGAAGCGGGGACGCTGCGCCAACTCTGACCTGCCGGACTGCAGAACCGCAGGTGAGCGTGGGTGCCGTGGAGTGCTGTTCGGCCAATGGGTGCAATTGACTGCCGTCCATCGCATCAACTGCTCCCATCCCGCTCCCCGATCCTCCTGCCCATGACCGTCAGGCCAACTGGTTCCACGGCCCTGCCAACGGGGGCACGATGTCTGTTCCCTCGAGCCCAGACGGATCCATGGTCAGTAGATCTTCGAACAGGTTGTCGAGAGTGCGTCCCGAGGGTCGGCCCTCATCGTCGACCTCAAGCAGGCGCCACCCCGGAAGCCGCTCCACCGCCTGACTCGGGGCATCGTCTGCGAGGTGGTACAGCATCGCGAACACCGTCTCGTAGGCGACCGCGCGGGCGAGCCGGACCAGATCGTCACGGTCGACGCCTTGGTGCCGCAGCGGCTGCGCCGCCGGCAGCCGGTCGATTCCCTCCCGCCACGAGTCGATCACCTTCGGCCACAGCGAGCTGAGGAACCGATACCTGGCCGCCTGCGGGATGCCGCCATCGACTTCGGAAACCACCCACAGTTCCGCATCGGGGCAGCCCGCCGCCTCCAGTCGCTCACGCAACCGCACGGCACGAGCCGCAACCTCAACCGGCAGACTCGCCAGCCACCCATCCCACGAGTTCACCGGCCCATCCAACAGCATCTGCTCCCCCGTGACATGCCGCCCGGCGCCCTGCCCGTATCCGACCGGCGTTGACCGATGCCGATCAACCTAGTTCTTCGGTCAGCGCTGCTACGAACACCGCAGCCTCAAGGCTGGCAGGCCGGTCGCTGACCTGCCCGTCGCCGATCTCGACGACCCGCCAGACACCGTCAGCGCGCAGGGTGAGGTCCACCGTCACGAACGGCAGCTCCAACGCCGTGACCCACGGGGCGAAGAAGTTCGCGTCGACCTCCGTCGGCGGCCGGTCGTACGGGGTGTCCGGGTGCGGCCCGACCAGCACACACCGGCCATCCCGCCACCAGGTCCGCACCTCGGCCCCAGCGAACGACTCGAACTCGCGCAGCACGAATCCGCCGACGAAATCGTCCTCCCGTAGTTGCCGCAACCGGCAGGCGACCTTCCACGCAGCGTCACCATCCGCCACCTCCGGAACGAACGCCGCCTCGTCCCAGTAGTGCTTCATCGACTTGACATAGTCCCGCACCACGACCGGGCCCCCGTCGAACGCGTGCCGGGCACCATCGAAGTCCCCGCGATCCACGCCGGCGGTCCACACCGAGCGGGGCGTGACCTCCGCCAACACGGGATACCAGCCGGGCAACTCGTGCGCCCGCCGATACTGCTCGGCTGTCGTTCGCAGCGTCACGTCACGCTTGGCGAGCGCGTCGGCGAAGCCGGCGTACCGCTCGCTGCGCAGCATCCAGCCGCGATAGACAGCCACCCCACCGACCGGCACGGACCCCACCGCCCGCTCCACCTCGTCGCAGCGAGCCAACGCATCGTGGTCCACCACGGCGACCGTCAATCCGGCTTCTCGAGCCGCTCGCGCCTCCGCCACGAAGTGACCATCCGGACGGCGCAGGTGCAATGGATCTCCGGGAACCAGAAGCATCACCCCGGCGATGCTGCCCGACCTACCGCACGACCTCCAATCGATATCCAATCCTCGGACCTCAGCGGCAGACGCGAGGTCTGATGTTCCTCTTGCCCGATCTCATCTGCCGCAAGAACGAAGCCCGGGCGCGAGGGCGAGGTCGCGGATGCAGTAGCCACATATGACGGCAGGCCTCAGACGACCCGCTCCCCCAGCCAGCTCCCCCGATGCGACCCCTCCGCGGGCGCCCCCGTAGATGTCGCAAGCTCGGTACCGTGGCGAGGTGATTCCGGCCTGCCCCGAGTGCCACGCGACGGGCGTCCCTCTGCTCTTCGGCCTGCCGGCGCCAGAAGCGAGAGATGCCGCCGCCGACGGCGAGCTTGTGCTCGGCGGGTGCTTCCTCCCCGAGGAACCGCCGCCGAACTGGCAATGCCCACGGCAGCACCGATGGCGCGACGCCGATGAGAAGACCTGGCAGAACCAGCTCCTGGCCGTGCTGATCACACACGGCTACACCGAGCCGGACAGGGAACCTTGAACGGCACCAGGCCGGGCTACTCGCGGTCGTAGACAGTCACGGCGATGTCGCGCGCGCAGAGGGTACGCAGGATGATCGGTTCGATCCGGTCCCAGGTGCCACCGGCGACCCGCAGCCGATCCGGGGCATCTGCACCGACACCCCCAACCTCTGCGCCTGGTCGGCAAGCGACACCAAGCAACGCTCGACCGCGTCGTAACGGATCGGCGGGCCGGCGCTGCCGGTCTTGATCCCCCGCTGGCCAACCATGCTCGCCACCCACACATCCAGGGCGACCTGCACCAGCCGGGTGGCACCGAGCGTGAAGTCGTTGCTCACACAAACCACGATGCCAGTCACGGTAGTCACGTTCCGGCTCCGGCCAGCGGCGGGAAAACGCTACCACGAAGCCCTTGCTCCAGCCGCCGAGGTCGTTGTAGAACTCACCGACTGTACCGACGGGACCGGGCGGCTATCCGAAGCGGTCAGCCAGCTTCGTCAGCTTGGCGACGTACGCCGGCCAGTCATAGTCGTGAGGGATGTTGGTGTTCTCCCGCCGCAGGCCGATCGCCGTGTCGTGCTGCTCGCGCATGATGTCGGCGTGACCGGCGTGACGAGCGAGGTCGCAGGTCACGTGGACGATGATCCTTTGCAGTGTCACGGCCTGTCCACCTGGCCGCCACCACGACACCCGCCCCGGCGCGTCGAGCGGTAGCTGTTCGATCGTCTGATCCGCGAACACCCCGACACGGCGATACAGGTCGATCAGCCCATCCTTCGTCTCCTCCTCCCGCGCGTACCAGTCCGCCTGCGGGTCCTCCTCGTACGCGTGCATGGGGACCAGTTCCTCAGGCGTCGGGAAGTCGCGCCCGAAGGTAGGCCCGAAGTAGCCGGCTTCGACATTGAGGCAATGCTTAAGGACTCCCAGCAGGTTGTTGCCGGTCGCGGTGCGGGGCAGCCTGGCTTCGCGTTCACTCAGCCCGTCAAGCTTCCAGATCAGGTCTTCGCGAGTCGCCTGGAGGTAGTGGTGCAGCGCAGCCTTCGCATCGCCCAAGTCAGCCATGCCCGCCAGTCTTCCTTAATCGCCGAGCCATCGTGCGAGGTGTCGCCTGCAAGATCAGCGCCCGGCTGAAGCCGTCGGCATCCTCAATTACCGCTGACGGTGCTGGGCGTCCGTCGTCGGCTGTGCTCGTGTTCCTGCACCTGGTCGATGTAGCTGGTTTGTTTGTGGACTAGGTTGGCCGGGTGGATGTTCAGGTGCTGGAAGGCTCGTTCGTCGAGGTGCCGAACGCTGGGGCCACGGGCATGCTGCGTCGTGCGTTTGGCGAGTTTATCGGTCCTCGGGGCGAGTTGGCGTCGTACGCGTTCGGCTGGACCAGCGGGTCCGAGCCGCACGTCGGCCGGCTGTCGATCGGGATCGGCGTCGGCAATCCGGGCGGCGGCACCTTCCACGCGGTGGTGTTCAACCATCAGGACGGCCATGCGTTCTCGCTGATTGACGAGCCTTTCGAGCAGGTACCGCAGGGTGGGCCGGACCTGACCGCGGAGCAAGCCCGCGCCCACGAGGATCTGCCGTTCGTGTGGTGGGTCGCCGACCACGTCATGGAACGGGACCGACGCGCGTGGTGGATGCGGCACTGGCTCCTGGGTACCCAGTGCGTCCAGACCATCGAGGTCTTCGAACGCCGCGAGCCGATCCTGCTGGTCGGAAACGACGCCGACGACGAGCTCTGGCAGCTCATCGGCACAACGGATGCCGACAGCAGCACCGGAAAGATCGGACACCTCCATCACGCCGTGGACGAAGATCCCACCTTGATCGACGTTCTCGACATGCCGCCCGGACACACCGCGCAGCGCATCCGGCCCGCAGCACCCTGGACCCGCAATCTGGGCTACCCAGCCTGACCGCACGCGCAGGCGCCGCTTTGGTTACCAGCCCCTTCTCCGGCTGCGGTGACGTCGGGCGCGTCCCTCGCGCCGGACAGCGTCGGACAACGCTTGACTCGGGCACCACACTCCACCTTCGCGACCCATCTACTCGTCGCCGTCGGGCTGCCAGAACTGGCGGGTTGCTGATAGTTGACACGAAGTGAGGCAGGCGGGCCATACCGTCGAATCCAGGAAGGGCGGAGCCCAGCGTCAGGGAGAGCAGGCGGTGGCGGTGAGGATCGCAACGTTCAACGCCAATAACCTGTTCTCCCGCTGGTCGTTCCAGGCGGAGCTTCCCAGGACCGTGGCGAACCCGCCGCTTGCCGAAATCGCGACCGACGCCACGCCGGAGGCAACAGACGTCCCGGGCGGTGGGCAACCGTCCGTGGTCGAGGTGGTGCTACCCGACGGCACCCGCATGAGCGGCGTGCTGCGCACCTTCCGCGGCAAACTCGTCAAGGGCAAGGACCCAAAGGCCCGGGCGTGGATCGCCCGCCGTATCGCCGCTCTCGACGCCGACGTGCTGTGCCTCCAGGAAGTCGAGGACCAGGACGCCCTGGACACGTTCCACCGCGACGATTTGCGTCCCCTCGGTATCGATTACCGCTACCGGGTCGTCGTGGAAGGCAACGACCCCCGCCGTATCGACGTCGCCATCTGTTCCCGGCTGCCGATCACCCGTATCAGCTCCTGGCGGTTCTGGCCCGACTCCGCCGGGGAGCCGGTGTTCGGCCGTGACCTGCTGCAAGCGCAGATCGCCGCTCCGGACGACGAACCGCTGCACGTGTTCGTCAACCATCTCAAGAGCAACTTCATCGCCGACGAGCACACCCTCACTCCCGACGAGGTCACCGCCGCCCGTGAGGCGATCGTCCGACGGCGTACCGAGCAGGCCACCGCGATCAGGCAGATTCTGCGTCGGCAGCGGCTGGCCCGCCGGGTCGTGGTCACCGGCGACCTCAACGACGCACCCGACGCCGATGCCCTCGCCGACCTACGGGAGGCGAACCTCACCGAGCAGATCCAACACGGTTCCACAGTTGCTGGCCCCAACCGCAGCGGCGGCTTGATCGACGACGAGTTCGCCGACCTGTCCCCCACCATCTGGACGCACCGGCACCGCGCGAAGGGCATCACCACGTTCGCCCTCTACGACCAGATCTGGACCAGCCCGGACCTGGCCGTCACGGCAGCGCATGTCATGCGCCGCACCCAGATCAGCGGCGACGGCTCCGACCACGACCCCGCCTACGTCGACCTCGACCTTGACTGACCGCCACGAAATCAGCGACGCGTGGTTAGAGGTCGTCGGGCCACCACAGGGGGTCGAGGCTCTTGCCGTGGCCGCGCGGGCATGTGCCGTATCCGCTGCTGGAGACGTTCCAGTGGTGGTGGCAGTACGGGGCATCGCAGGGCCCGCAGAATCCGGCGTCGTCGTAGAACCCCGCTGTTCTCACCAAGGTGTACCGGTGTGGCTCGGCGAAAGCGGCGGCGATCCTCGTCGCTTCCGCCAGGTCGACCGGGTGGCCGTATCCGTTGCCGGCCTCGATGCCGGAGAACAGCAGCCACCACTGCTGGTCGCCGTGGCGCTGACGGGCGGCGTCGAAGCCGTCGCGTTGCTGCGGTGACCACTGCTGCCAGTCGGCGGGCTTCGCGCCGGGCGCGACGAGCTCCACGTGCGATGCCGGTTGTCCACACACCGCGCAGCGCGGATCGGCTACGAACGCCTGCAGCATGTCCTCATCATCCCTCACCGCAGGATTCACGCGGCGGGGCGCAGTCGCCGGACGGTGCCGTCGGGGCGGTCGGGCTGGGTGGTTTCCCAGCGGCGTTGCAGGACGTCGACGAGGTTGGTGATCATCGGTTCGGTGACGTGGCTGTAGATGCCCCTTACGCCGGCGAGGCGGTGTCCGAGGCGGCGGGCTTGGGCGATCTCCGGGATGCCGTCTTCGATGAGCCAGGTCTTGTGGGTGTGGCGCAGGTCGTGGAAGTGCATCCCGGGCAGTACCGGTGGGATTCCTCGGTTGGGGTTGCCGGCGACGGCGGGGGTCCAGGCGCGGCGGTTGAAGTTGGAGCGGCGCTGGTGGTAGCCGCGGGCGCCGGGGAAGACGGTGCCGTGGGGGTGGTCGGCGAGGTGGGTGGCGAGGAGGTTGGTCAGGAAGCGGGGTAGCCGGATGTGGCGGACGGAGTCGTTGGTCTTGGGTGGGCCGAGGAACAGTTTCCCGTCGACTTCGTGCAGCGCGCCGACCTCGGGATGGACGTAGATGCTGCCGACGGTGAGGTCGACGTTGTCGCGGTGCAGGCCGGCGATCTCGCCCCATCGCATGCCGGTGTAGGCGGCGGTGAGGATCATCAGCCCGTCCGAGCGGCGGGCTTGGCGGGCGACGATGGTGGCGACCTGCCCGGCGGTGGCGTGGGGTCGTTCCGGGCGGATGCCTTTGGGGATGCGGATTCCTCGGCAGGGGTTGAAGGGGACGCGGCGGTCTTCGACGGCTTCTTGCAGGATCATCGACAGCACCATGATCACGTCGGCGACGGAGCGGGGTGCCAGGCGTTTGCCGAGGGTGACGGCGAGGGCTTTGACGTGTTGGCGGCGGATGTCGACCAGGGGTAGCGGGCCGAGGGCGGGCAGGATGTGCAGCCGCAGGTGGCTGCGGTAGGCCGACCAGGTGGCCGGTGCCGCTTGGTGGGTGGCGGCCCAGATCGGTACCCAGTCGGTGAGGGGGATGCGTCCGCCGCGGGGGTCGATGAAGGTGTCGCGGGCGACGTCCACGTCGATTTCCTTGGCCCGGATGACGGCGTCGGCGTGGATGTCGTGGATGGAGTCGGTGGTGACGGTGCCGTCGGGCATGCGTAGGCGCACGCGGTAGCGGGTGCCGCGTTTTTCCACCCAGGCCATGGCTATGTCTCCGTTCGGTTGTCGGGTGCGGCGGTGATTGACGCTCGACTTTCGGGGTGGGGCAAGTCGCCGGAGGGCGGGTGCCGGTGGCGTCGGGTGGTGCGCCGGCCGGTGGGCGGTTGTGCGGCGGCGGCGATGATGGCGGCGAGGTCGGCGTCGGAGAAGCGCAGGTGTTTTCCGAGGAAGGTGCAGGGGATCTGCCGGCGGCCGGCGCGGCGGCGCAGCCAGGACTCCGAGACGCGCAGTCGCGCGGCGGCCTCGGCGGGGGTGTAGAGGTGCGGGTCCTGGTTGTCGTGGTGGGTTGGCGTCGGGGCGGTCGGCGGCGGTCGACGTCGGCCTCGGGGCGGGTTGGCAGGCATAGGTGGACTCCTGGGTGTTGTCGGTTCCCGCGCTTTGGGCGCGGGCGTGGTGGCTCGTCGCGGCCGGCGGGTGACGGCCGCCCGCGACGAGCCGCCGTGGGGCGGTGCGGTTAGTGGTGGTGGCGGAGCAGGAGGCGCAGGGCGGTCGCCGCTTGGGCGGGCACGACGCCGTTGCCGAGGACCCGCAGCGCGGCGGTGCGGGGCAGGCCGAGCGCCGGCTCGGTGACCCAGTGCTCGGGTAGGCCCATGAGCCATTCCACGAACCGGGGTGCGAGCACCGGTTTGCCGTGCTGGCCGGGTTGGGTGGCCGCGGGGACGGGCCGGCCGGTCAGCAGTTCCCAGCGGGCGATGGCGGAGGCGTAGATCCCCCACCGGGTCTCGTCGACGCGGCCGAGGCGGGTGGTCAGGTCGGTGATGGTGGTGCGCAGGTCGGTGCCGCCGTTGCCGTGGCGGCCGGGGCCGCGGGCGTCGGAGGCCCGAGGCGTGGGCAAGGAACGTTGCGGGAGGCGGACGGCGGCCGACGGCAGGGTGAGGTCTCCGTGGGAGCCGCGCTGTCCGGGGCAGCCCTTCGGCCCGTCGCTGGCCCGCGGTGTCGGCAGGAGGACGTGGGACAGCGGCGGCCGGAAACCGGTGCCGGGTCGGCGACCTGGGGTGCCGGTGTCGGTGGCGCGGGGTGTCGGCAGAAGGTGGTGGCGGGTGCCGGCGGGTTCGATGAGGTCGGGCAGGCCGTGCTGGTGGCCGGGGCCCTTGCCGTCACGGGCGCAGGGCGTGGGCAGTGTTGGCACCGGCTCCCGTGTGGGTGGCGAGCAGGAACAGTCGGTCGCGCCGGTGCGGGGCGCCGATGTCGGATGCGCGGAGGCATAGCCAGCTCGTGTCGTACCCGAGCGTGGCCAGGTCGGCGTGGACGACGTCGAGTCCGCGGCGGCGGAGGGCGGCCACGTTCTCCACGAACACGAGTGGGGGTCGAAGGAGGCGAAGGGCTGTGGTGATGTGGCGCCAGAGGCTGGAGTGGGGTCCGGTGATGCCGGCGCGTGTGCCGGCGTTGGAGATGTCCTGGCAGGGGAACCCGGCGGTGAGCACGTCGATTGGTTCGACTGTGGTCCAGTCGACGGTGCGGATGCCCCCGATGTTGGGCACGCCGGGCCAGCGGTGGGCGAGCACGGTGCGGGCGTGTCGGTCGATCTCGGCGTACCAGGCGAGATCGCCGCCGAGCACCAGCTCGACGGCCAGGTCGAGGCCGCCGTATCCGGTGCACAGGGACCCGATTCGGGGCCTGGCCAGGGCGGCGGCATTCACACCCCCTGCCCCGCGTCGCGGCCAACCCGCCGACGGACGTTGGCGTCGCGCTCCCGGTCCCCGGCGGATTTTGCGGGATGGCCGGTCGCGTCCGGGGCGCGGAAGATCAGCACGTCCTCGTGCGTGATCAGGTGCAGCGGTGTGCCGCCGGTGCGGGCCTTGCGCACGGCCTGGAGTTGGAAGAACGACGGCCGGGCGATCAGGCGCCCGTGGCGAACTGCGGCGAGGAGGGCGACGCACCGCTCGGTCGGGACGAGACCGGCGCGTGTGCCGGCGGCGATGACCGCTGACGGTAGGTCGACCAACTGGCCGTTCTTGCGCCAGGGCCGGGCAGTGACCACGACGGTGCCGCCGGGGCGCAGCAGGGTCGCGCAGCCGTGCAGGATGTGCGCGAAGCCGTCGGTGAGTCCGGTGAGGTCGCGGTAGGCGAGGTTGCCGCGGTCGGCGCCGTAGGTGTTGTCGAACTTGGCGACGCCGTCGACTCCGGGGCGGACCAGGCCGTGCACCGTCGGCCCGTATGGGGGTGAGGTGACGACGAGGGCGACCTGCCCGGTGAGGGCGGCGGGCAGCAGCGACTGCAGTCGGGTGGCGTCGCCGCGCACCACGGAGGCGCGTCCGGTGGCGCCGTGGGTGTGGGCGTGGGTGATGTTGGCGTCTGCGATGTTCGACCAGCGCGGCTCGTACTCCACGCCGATGGCGTCGCGGCCGGCGTGGATCGCCTCGATGAGGGTGGTGCCGATTCCGCACATCGGATCGAGGACGAGGTCGCCCGGTTGGGTGTAGGCGCGCACGGCGTGTGCGGCGATCGCCGGGAGCATGCGGGCGGGGTGCTTGACCGACTCCGGCAGGTAGCGGCCGCGGCGCTGCACCGGCCCGGTCCGCTGGGCGGTCGCCCACACCGACAGGCGCTCCGGCCCCTCCGGTAGGGAAGGGTGTTCGTCGGCGTCGCGGTGGCGGCTGCGGGTCGCCGATTGGGCCGGCTGGTCTCGTGGGTCGGCGTGGTGGTCAGCCACGGCGCTCACCCCTGTCCGGGCGGCGCCGCGCTCGTGCGGCAGGTGGCGGGCTGAACACGAGCAGGTCGGCGTGGATCCGGTGGTGCGTGAGCGTCCACGGCTGCCCGTCGGTCTGCTCGGTGAGGGCGAGGAGTTCCTCGTCGGTGACGTGGTAGACGAAGGTGTCGGCGTCGGTGTCGGCGGTGACCGCGACGATGTGCTGCAGGTAGCCCAGTCCGGCGTTGGCCGCGGCGGCGGCCAGGGGGCTGAAGTCCTGCGGCCTGGTGATCGTCCCGGTGGGGACGGCGACGACGAGCACGAGGCAGCCGCCGGGGCGTAGCAGCCGGGTGCAGGCGGTCAGCAGTCCGGCCAGCCGCACCCGGTTGGTGGCGTCCTGCTCGTCGAGGGGCCAGGAGGCGACGACGAGCCGGGCGTCGTGTGGCGTGTCGTGGTCGTCGGTGTGCGGCGGTTCGGTGAGGTCGTCGCCGAACCACGCGGTCATGTCGGGCACGTCGCCGTCCCCATCGGTGGCCTGATTGGCCAGGGCGCCGGTGGGCGGGCGGGTGGCGGGGCCGATGATGAGGCTCGGGGGTTCGGTGAACCAGCCGGGGTGGTGCCACCGGCGGCCGGCGGCGCAGGCTGCGGCGAGGAGGTGGCGCTCGGTGCAGTCGACGACGATGTCCCCGGGGCGGCTGTAGGCGGCCACGAGGCGGTAGGCCAGGCGGGCGCCGAGCGCCTGTCCGGTGTCTGTGTCGGTGCGGGCGGTGCGCCACACGGTGATCGGCACCGGCGGCTCGCCTGGGACGAGGTCGGTCAGGGTCGGGTCGATCTGTGACGGTGCCGGGTCGACGGGGCGGACAGGGTCGTGGTGGTGCGGCGGGTGCTCGCTCATGTGGTGTCCGGCTCCGCGCCGCGCCGTGATGCGCTGACATCCTCAAACCGGGCCCTGTGAGCTATGGCGAACGCCCCCGGATCTGACAGACCTCTGACAGCTCCGGCGGCTCGGTCGCCCCGTGCTGTCGGTCGCCGTCATGTCGGGGCGGCGGCGGTGACAGGTCAGCTGTCGCCGCCATCTCGGTCATCCGGCACCGGTGGCTGCCATGGGCGCCTCGCGTCGGTGTCACGGTGCGGAGACGGCGTCGACGTGTCGGCGATGTCGCTGTCAGTTCTTGATGCCTTCCGGCGGTGGCGCGCCGTGGGAGCGGTCGGTTCTGACACTCGGCGCTGTCAGAGTCCGTGCCAATCACGGCGCTGAGGACGGACCGCTCTGCCAGAGGTCTGTGAGGTGGGCGTGGCGTAATCGGTGTCGCCGCGTCGGGCGTGACACGCACCGCGGTGTGTCATCGGCATTCTCGATTGAGATGGAGCGTGGACATGGCCGTGTCCGACACCGGTTGGCCCGACTCGCCGCTGGATGCCGTCGAGGTTGCCTTCGCGGCGCTGACATGCGACCCCGACCCGATGACACTCGACCTGGACCAACTCGGCGGTGACAGCGGGCTGCCCGGGGGTGTCATGGAATTGCCGGCGCTGCGGGGGTGGCTGCTGGCGCACCCGCGCGCCTACGCCGGGCGTGACAGGGTGTGGCGGGAGTTGGTCCTGCGGGCGCGGCTGGATGGTCCGGCGTGGGTTGTCGTCGCGGCGGGGATGGCGTTGCCGGCGCTGCGCCGCTGCGCCGGACAGTTGCGGGTCGGTTGGTCCGGTGAGGCCTACGACGTCGACGCGGAGATCCTCACCGGGTTCCTGGCGGCGTTGCGGGACCGGGTGGACCTGTCGAAGCCGGCGCCGTACGCGTCGCTGTGTATGGCGGCGTGGCGGGCCGGGTACGAGCTGCGCCGGCGTGCCGGCGAGAGCGTGCCCGTCGAGGATGTCGAGCACGTCGTCGGTCCCCGCACTCCCGCCGTTCCCTACGGGCACCCCGACCTGCTGGTGCGGCGGGCGGTCAGTTTGGGGCTGCTGGACGCCTGCGACGAGCAGCCCTACATCGACCTGCGGCTGGGGCGGCGGGCGATCGAGCCGATCGCGGCCGCCATGGGTGTCAGTGTCGACGCCTTGCGGATGCGGGTCCGGCGCATCGACGAGCGGCTCGCTCGTGCGCTGGCTAGCGGGCTGCTCACCGGCGTCGCGTCCCCGCGGGCCGCCGCAGATCTGGCCGCCAGCGCTAGGCATCGGGACAGGACCCGTGCCGGCCGCGCCGGCACCTGCCGCGGGAACGCGGCGTCAGCGGGCGCGGCCGCCTGATCCAAATGCCCTGCCGCATCAGGGGGAATCGGCCTGAGACACTCCTCCCATGGCCGTAACGCAGCAACTGGCACGACTGTCTGCAGACCGGCTTGCCGCGTGCCGCAGATCGGTTGAGGAGCTGGACAAGCTCTGCTCGTTCGAGCTGCTCCCTTCGTCCGACCACCTGGACCTCGACTGGTCCGCACGCCCCATACTGCGAGCCTGCGAACTCGGCCAGGTCGCCTCTGCAGGCCTTACCGCTCTGCGACTTGCCTTCGCCGGCGATGCTGAGATCAATCCGGCCTACCCGGTGGAGCACTCGGTCACGGCGCTCGAACCTGACGCCGTCGGTGACGTCGCGAGCGTGATTCACACGGTGGACCCGGAGGCGGCACTGGCCGCCGTGCCGCTGGATGCCGCGGCCGCATTGGCGGCCCTCGGTATGCCCGCGTTCGACGGACATCCGCGGGCATACCTGCGACACCACCTTGCTGCGGTCCGCGACTTCTACCTGCACGCCGCCCGGCACCGGCTCGCGGTTGCCCTCTGGTGGGACTGATCATCACAAGATCGTCTAGCCGTGTAAAGCCGAGGCAGATCTGTCGCGCACGTCCTCAGACCCGCCACTTCGCTGCGCCGTGATGGCCTGAACCGGCCGCGGCGACTCCCCTGATCGCGGTGCCCGGTGGCTGCGGACATGTTGTCTGTTCCGGGGCTTCGGTGCGCCCACAGCCTGAACGGTCCCGCCTGCCAGGGCACATCAACGGATGCGGCAGGGGTCGTCTCTGGGCCGGAGTGCCTGTGGGCCGCCTGTCAGATCCGGTGGTGGTCTGGCGGTGGTCTGTCAGGTCGGTGTGAGACGCCCGGGGTGTTCGCCAGCGCTCACAGGGACCGGTTTGAGGGTGCGGAAGTCTCCTGAGGCGGCCACGAGCCCGCCCCTGATGGGTGATCTTCCGCCCGCCGCCGGGCTCGAGCGGTGCGAGCCGGGAGCCTCGGGTGCCGCGCCACGTCGATGCGCTGACACCTCATCGAACCGCCGACCCGAACGGGAGGATGCGCTCCTCCCGAGGACTTTCCCGCGACTCGGCACCCATGGTGTGCCCGGCGGCGGCCCCCTTGTCCGATCGCCCGTTCGACGCCCTGCTCCTCATCGAGGTCGGGGCGGGAGGTGAACAGTCTCATGTTCCGCAACCACATGGCACCCGTGCGTGCCCTCATCCGCTCCCGGCGCACCGTCCGCGCCACCACGGTGCTCGCCGCGGTGGCCCTGGTCCTGTCCGCGCCGGCCGCCGCGCACGCCGATTCCGGCGTGCCGGTGCTGGCCGCGAACTCGCTGCCGGTCGTCATCAACAATCTGCAGACCTGGCTGATGGGCATCCTCGCCGCCCTGGCCACCCTGTTCCTTGTCCTGGCCGGCGTCTACTGGGCGACCGCCGGGGGTGACCCGACGCAGGTCGAGCGGGCCAAGGCAGCACTGCGCAACGCTCTGGTCGGCTACGGCCTGGCGGTTCTCGCCCCTGTGCTGTTGCAGGTCGTGCGGGGAATCGTCGGGGGCTGATCATGGGTTGGCTGCTCGACCAGATCCTGGACTGGCTGACGGCGGCGATCCTCGGGTGCCTGGACGCCCTGTTCGGGGTGATCAGCAGCGCGCTGCTGGTCACCCCGAACGTCACCGGCCTGCCGCAGGTGCAGGCGCTGACCGACCGTTCGGTGCTCGTCGTGGACACCGTCTTCGTCCTGGCGTTCGTCGCCGCCGGGGTGCTCACCATGACCGCCGGTGGCAGTGAGTCCTCCCGCTACACCGTCAAGGACCTCCTCCCCCGGCTGATCGTCGGGTTTATCACCGCGCACTTCTCGCAGCTGTGGTGCGGCACGCTCATCGACCTGGCCAACGCCCTGACCGCCGCCCTCACCACAACCAACGGGGACAGCGACGGCGCGCTCCAGGCGATCAGGACCCACATCACGGGCGGGCAGGACAAGACGTCGCTGCTGCTGTTCGTGATCTGCGTGGCGATCATCGCCGTCCTGCTCGCGGCCACGGCGTTCAGCGTGATCGTCCGCTTCGCCGTCGTTCTCGTCCTGACCGCCGCCGCCCCGCTTGCCCTGGCGTGTCACGCGCTGCCGCAGACCGACCCGGTCGCCCGCCTGTGGTGGCGCTCCTACCTCGGGGTGCTGGCGGTGCCGGTGGTGCAGGGCTTCACCCTCTACACCGGGCAGTGGATGCTCACCGATTCGCAGCACCTGCTGCCGGTGCTCGGCCTGCCGGTCGAACCCGGCGGGCTGATCAACCTGTTCGTCGTCATGGTCATGCTCTGGACGACGCTGCGGGTGCCGTCCCTGATGCGCCGCTACGTCACGACCGGAACCGGCGGTCGCGGGGGGACCATGCTCGGCGCGGCCGTGCGGGTCCTCCTGGTGCAGCAGGTCACCCGGTCGGTTCCCGGCCTTGGCCGCGGGCTGCGTGCGGTGGCCCGATGACCGCCCATACCGATCAGAGCGAGGCGGGGCGGGTACGGATGCCCGCCGACGTCGATGCCCCGGACAAGGTCGCCTACGGGCTGACGTTCCGGCAGTTGGCCATTCTCGCCATCGCCGCCCTCGCCTTCTACGGCGCCTGGCGGGCGGCGCGCGGTGTCGTTCCGGTGCCGGTGCTCGCCGCCGCCGCCGTCGTGGCCGGCGGCCTCGTGTGCGGCGTCGCCGTGGGCCGCCGCGACGGACTGCCCCTGGACGTGTGGCTACTCGCCGCCGTCCGGCACAGCCAGGCGCCGAAGGCCCTGTCGACGACCGACACCACGGCAAACACACCGACCTGGGTGCAGGCCCCGGCGTCGGAAATGCCGCTGCCGGCGCCGTTGACGCTACCCGCCGACGCCATCGACGACGGCGGGGAGATTCGCCTGGGCGGGACGCGGGCGGCGATGGTCGCCGCGACGACCGTCAACCTCGCGCTACGCACCCCGGACGAGCAGGCCGCCTTGGTCGACACGTTCGGCCGCTGGCTGAACTCCCTGTCGACGCCGACGCAGATCGTGGTGTCGGCGCAGCCGGTGGACCTGCACTCCGCCGCCCGCACCCTCGCCCGCACCGCGCAGCGGTTGCCGCACCCCGCCCTGGCGGACGCCGCCGGCGACCACGCCCGGTTCCTCGACGACCTCGCGGCGCGTCGAGACCCGCTGCGCCGGCAGGTCCTCATCGTCACCCGCACCAATCCAGGCGAGCGCGAGCACGCCGCCCGGCGGCGCGCCGACGACAGCGTCCGCGCCTTGTCCGGTCTCGGCGTCACCGCCCGCGCCCTGGACGCGGCGGCCGTCACCGCCGCGCTCGCCGCCGCTGCCGACCCCTACCGGCCGCCCCGCCCCGGCGGGCTCGCCGCCCCCGACACCGTCATCACCGCAACCCGATCGCCCCGAAGGAGCCGACCGACATGAAGCTGCGCCATCGTGGCGAGCCTGCCGACCGCCACCGCCACCGCCGGCCCCAACGGCTGGCGGGCGCCGTCGCCCCCGCCTCCGTGGAGGTCACCCCCCGGTTCCTGCGCCTGGGCGACGGCTACGCCGCCACCCTCGTGGTGACCGGCTACCCGGCCGACGTCGGCCCGGCCTGGCTCGAACCACTGCTGTCCTGGCCCGGTCGCCTCGACCTCGCCCTGCACATCGACCCGCTACCCGCGCCGGTCGCCGCTGCCCGGCTGCGCAACCAGCGGGCCCGCTTCGAATCGTCACGCCGGGCCGACGCCGAGCGCGGCAAACTGCCCGACCCGGCGGTGGACGCGGCGGCCGACGACGCCGCGGACCTCGCCGCCCGGCTCGCCCGCGGCGCGGCGAAGCTGTACCGCGTCGGCCTCTACCTGACCGTGCACGCCCGCACCGAAACCGAGCTCCTCGAAGCGTGCACGCAGGTGAGAGCCGCCGCCGCCTCGACGCTGCTGGAGGTGCAGCCCGCCACCTGGCGGCACCTCGCCGGGTGGACCACCACCCTGCCCCTCGCGTCGGACTCGCTGCGGATGCGCCGCACCATGGACACCGCCGCCCTCGCCGCGGCGTTTCCGCTCGCCTCCGCTGATCTGCCCGCGCCGCTGCCCGGCGACCCGCCCACCGAGGGCGGGGTGCTCTACGGGGTGAACCCCGACTCCCGGGGCATCGTGTGGTGGGACCGGTGGGCGCAGGAGAACCACAACTCCGTCGTGCTCGCGCGTTCCGGCGCCGGCAAGTCGTACTTCGTGAAGCTGGAGATCCTGCGCACCCTCTACCAAGGCGTGCAGGTCGCCGTCGTCGACCCGGAAGACGAGTACGGGCGGCTGGCCGACGCGGTCGGCGGGGCCGTGGTCCGCCTCGGCGCCGCCGGGGTGAAGGTCAACCCGTTCGACCTGCCGACAGGCGACTCCCGCCCCGACGTGCTCACCCGCCGCGGCCTCTTCCTGCACACCCTCATCGCCGTGCTGCTGGGCCAGCAGCCGCCACCGGCGCAGCGGGCCGCCCTGGACCGGGCGATCCTGGCCACCTACCGGGCCGCGGGCATCACCCCGGATCCGGCCACCCACCACCGGCCCGCCCCGCTCCTACACGACCTCGCCGATTGCCTGCACGCCGACACCGACCCGGCCGCGGCAGAGCTGGCCGCCCGCCTCGCCCCCTGGGTTGAGGGCTCCTTCTCAGACCTGTTCGACGCGCCCACCACCACCCGCCCCGACAGCCACCTGGTGGTGTGGTCGCTGCGGCACCTGCCCGACGAGCTACGCACCGTCGGCACTCTCCTCGCCCTGGACGCGATCTGGCGGCAGGTCGACACCCCCGGCCGGCCGGCGGCGCGGCGGCTCGTCGTGGTCGACGAGGCGTGGCTGCTGATGCGCGACGGCGAGGGCGCCCGGTTCCTCGCCCGGATGGCCAAGGCCGCCCGCAAACGCCACGCCGGACTGACCGTCATCACCCAGGACGTCGCCGACGTCCTCGGCACCGACCTCGGCCACGCGGTGGTCGCCAACGCCGCCACCCAGGTGCTGCTCAAGCAGGCCCCCCAGGCCATCGACACGGTCGGCGACGCGTTCGGCCTCACCACCGGCGAACGCCGCCTGCTCCTCGCCGCCCGGGTCGGCACCGGGCTGCTGATCTGCGGCACCAACCGGACCAGCTTCGAGGCCGTCGCCTCCCCCGCCGAGCACCAACTGTGCACCACCACGCCGTCCGACCTAGCTGACCTCGATAACGGAGAGGACGAGCTGTGACATCCCCACCGATCCCGCCGTTCGCGTCACTGCCTCCGGTACCCGGGACGCCCGGTGTCGTTTCGCCGCCCAGCGCGCCCGCGCGGTGGGTGTTGCAGGCCGCCGAGTGGGCGGCCGAACGGCCGTGGCTGCTGGCCGTTGCCGCCGCGCTGCTGGTGGCATGGGTGGCCGGGCGGAACCTGCTCGAGGGGTGGCGGCACGGCCGCCACGCCGACGGCGCCCGGCTCGTCACCATCGCGCCGCCGCCCGAGGTCGACCCGCACAGCGCCGTGGCGCTGTGGGCCAACCTGCACGGCACGCTCACCCCGTCCCGCCGCCGCCGGCTGCTGTTCGGCAGCCCGCACGTCGGGTGGCAGTACACCTGGACCGGCCGGCAGCTGCTCATCGGCATCTGGGTGCCCGGCACCGTGCCGCCAGGTGCGGTCGAGGCCGCCGTTCGGGCCGCCTGGCCCGGCGCCGCCTGCACCACCACGGAAGCCCACCCGCCGATCCCGCGCGACGTCGCGGCCGCGGCCGGCGGACAGCTGCTGCCGGCAGCGGCGCAGTGGCTACCGATCCGCACGGACCACGACGCCGACCCGCTGCGGGCGCTGATGTCCGCCGGCTCGGGGCTGCGCGCCGATGAGTACGCGTGCGTGCAGGTCCTCGCCCGCCCCGCCACCGCACGGCACGCCGCCTCCGCCCGTCGGGCGGCCGGCCGGCTACGTGAGGGCAAGACCGCCGTGCCGACGCTCAACCCCGCCGCGCCGCTGCGGTGGCTGATCGACGTGTTCCTGCCCGGCTCCTCGACGACGAGCCGCAGCAGCGGTCAGATTGCCGGTCGGCGGGATCCGGGGTTGGAGCGCGACGTGCGGGCGATTCTCGACAAGACCGCGCACCCGCTGTGGACGATCGGGATCCGCTACGTGATCGCCAAGGACACCCGCCGCCACCACAGCGACCCATATCCCCGGCTGCGTGGGCTCGCGGACGCGGTCGCCTCGTCGTTCGCCGTCTACGCCGGCCGTAACCGCCTCGCCCACCGGGCCCGGATGGCCGCCCCGGTGGCCGTGGTCGCCTCACGGCGGCTCGGGCCAGGATTCCTCGCCTCCACTCCCGAACTCGCCGTGTTGGCCGCGCTGCCGCGCGACCTGGCGGTGCCCGGCCTGGACCGGGCCCGGGCCAAGTCCATGCCGGCCCCCGTCGCGGTTCCGTCAGGCGGGCGTGGTGCGAAGGTCCTCGGCGACGCCACCGTCGGCGGGCACGCGGTGGCCCTCACGGTGCCCGACGCCCGCTATCACCTGCACGTGGTCGGATCCACCGGCTCCGGCAAAACGACCCTGCTGGTCAACATGGCCGTCGACGACATCACCGCCGGCCGGGGCACCGTGGTCATCGACCCGCACGGCGACATGGTCCTCGACATCCTCGACCGGCTACCCGCCACCGTCGCCGACCGCCTCGTCATCTTCGACCCGGACCAACCGAACCCGCCGACCATCAACCCCCTCGCCGGCGACGACCCCGACCTCGTCGTGGACAACCTCGTATCGATCTTCGGCAACATCTTCGCCAAAGCGTGGGGGCCCCGCATGGACGACGTCATGCGCGTCGCCTGCCTCACCTTGCTGCGGCACGCCAACGTCACCCTGCAGCACATCCCACCCCTGCTCAACAGCGCGCAGTTCCGCTCGGCGATGACCGTCGGCCTCGACGACCCGGCGGGCCTGTCCGGGTTCTGGCAGTGGTACGACGAGCTCAACCCCGCCCTACGCTCGCAGGTCATCGGGCCTGTCCTCGCCCGGCTCCGGGCTTTCCTACTGCGCGACTTCGTCAAGCGCACCATGCGCCACCCCCAGTCGAGCTTCGACATGCGCAAGGTCCTCGACGGTGGGGCTCTCCTGGCGCGTATCCCGAAAGGGCAGCTGGGTGAGGACACCAGCAAGCTGCTCGGCTCCCTGATCCTGGCGCAGGTGTGGCAGGCCGCCACCGCCCGCGCCGCACTCGCCCCGGACAAACGCCGCGACGCCACGCTGATCATCGACGAAGCGCAGAACTTCCTGACCCTCGCCAACTCGCTGGACACGATGCTCGCCGAAGCCCGCAAGTACCGACTGTCCATGGTCCTCGCGCACCAGGACCTCGCCCAGTTCCCCAAGGACCTGCTCGCCGCCGCCTCCGCGAACGCCCGCAACAAGATCTACTTCAGTGTGGCGCCGGAGGACGCCCGTGTCCTTGCTCGGCACACGCTGCCCGAGCTCGACGAGCACGACCTCGCCCACCTCGACGCCTACACCGCCGCCGCCCGCCTCGTCGTGCACGGCCGACAGACACCGGCATTCACTCTGCGCACCCGCCCACCCAAACCCATCGTCGGGGAGGCGACCGCGATCCGACAGGCTGCGGCCCGAACCGTGCCCTCTCAGGACACCAGCGCCATCGACTCACTCGTCGAGACATTCTCGTCCCGACCCAACGACCGACGTCGCGGGCCTGGCTAACCACCAGCGATGTCTTTATACGGAAGGATCTCCTGGGACAGCGAAGCCTGCGGGTTCCTGGCACACTCCACCACAAGATCATCCGCAATTGCCGAGCTAGGCGCTGTGCTTGCAGGTTATCGCCGACAACCAGCTGCCACTCCACGCGGGGGAGGTACCCGACTCGCCAGCGCTGGGCGGACCTGTTCGCGCCTGGAGTGGCTGGCTCTCGTGAGGCACAATCGGCGGACGTGATCTAGAGCGTCATCGCGGAGATTCGACATGACTGACCTGACCGGCGCCGTCTGGCGCAGGAGCACTCGCAGCAGCGGTAACGGTGGCAACTGCGTCGAAGTCGCGATCAATCTTCCCAACATCGTGGCCGGCCGCGACTCCGCGGACACCACGAGTGCGGCGCTCATCTTCACCCTGTCGGGGTGGGTCGGCTTTTTCACGGCGGCAAGGTGCGGGGGTCTCGTCCGGTGAAGTTCAGCTTCGACGTCGGTGTCCACGAGCGGCACCAGGTGACGTTTTCTTTCGACAAGTTCTGGGGCGGATTGTCGATCATGGTCGACGGTGAACCGGTGCATCGGGAGCTGCGCGTCATGTCGGTGGACTTGGTCAAGCGGTACCAGTTCACCGTGGGCGTCGACGAGCGGCACAACGTGCTCATCGAGAAGGAGCGCAAGCTGCTCTTCGCCGGCTTCCGGCCGCAGCGGTGCCGGGCGTACGTCGATGGGCATCTCGTCGCCGAGCAAACGGTCTGACCGGGTTCTCCGATCGTCGGGCCGCAGCTGCCCCCACGAGCGGCGTCCACTGTAGGAGGATGTCCGGTGCGATGACCGGCCGGACGGCGCCGGTCGGCGTAAACGGGGGCAGTGCCATGAGTTTCGACGTCGATGTGGCCGCGCTGCGCGGCCTACCGGCGGTGTTTGACCGGCTCGGCGACGACGCGCGGGCCGGATTGACCTACCTCGACACGAACACCGCCCTGGAGTACGGACCAGGGTTCATCAACAAGCTCACCGGCAAGCACGAGCAGGCCATGTTGGCTGTCCGTGACTTTGTCGAGGACATCGCCAAGTACACCGCCGCGGACACCGGGTCGTCGCTGCGCCAGGCCCTTGACTACTACGAGCGCACGGACGAGGCGGCGGCGGAGCAGTTGGACCGCACCTTTCGGGGAGGCGGCCACCTCGACCGCTCGCAGTACGCGAGCCTCTATCGGGCGGCCGGTCCCTCAGCGGTGTTCGCGGATCCGGTCGAGCCGCAGGTCAGTCTGCGGGCGGTGCCGGATTACAACAAGGATGATGCGTTCCAGTTCGAGCCGCAGTTGTGGGACATGGCCAGTCCCACGTCGCTGACCCGGGACGCGATCTGGGGCGCCACCTGGCTTGGCGCGAAACTGGGTATCTGTGACCGCGCCTACGACCCGTACGAGTCTTTGATCAAGCCGCTTGCGGGTGACTGGACCGGGGTGCGCGGGTGCGCCGACGTGTTCGACAGCCTCGCGGCGGCTCTGGGCGGCATGGCCGACAACCTGCGCTGGGCCGCCCTCGGTGCCGACCAGTACTGGCAGGGCAAGGCGGGCACCGCGTTCCAGGCCCACGTCGTGGGCTCCGCGCGCAAACTCGACGTCGCGGCCGGGCCGCTAATCGCGCTGGCGGCCGAGTACCGCAAGACGGCCGAGGCGATGTTCGAGATGGGTAAGGTGCTCGGCTCCCTGCTGTCCGACCTGGTCGACGCGGCCATGATTTTCGTCGCGGCCGCCAGCACGGCCGCGGCCACCTCGGAGACCGTCATCGGCGGCGTGGTTTTCGGCGCAGCGGCGCTCTATGAGGGCTACAAGATGTGGGACATCCTGAAGGAGGCGCTGGACCTGGTGGGCCGAGCTGATTCACTCACCAGTGCCTTCACCTCGGCCGTCGGCAACTTCGGGATGGCTGCGGGGCCAGGTGAGCTGCCCGTGCTCGCCCCGGCGCCGGTCGGGCTGCCCGAGTGACCGGGCGTCGGGAAGGATGGTCAATGTGAGCCAGGTTTCGCCCGCCCGTCCGGAGGACATCCTCGCCGCAGTGGACCGCACCCCCTACGGGGAGGTCCTGCGTGACCAGTCCCGCCGGCGGCAGCTGGTCTACGAGGCGATGATGTCCGGCCCTGACCCGATCGGCCGCGAAATCGCTCAGCAGCTGCGGTCCGGCAGCGTCACCCCACGGGATCTGCTCGCCGTGGCCGACTACCGGGAGTTCTTCAGCCGCGCCCGGGCCGACGCCGAGCGGCTCGACCTCGACGCCCTCGCCGCGTCCGCCTCGGCCCTCGACCACGACGAGCTGCCGACAGGTGACCTCGACCGGGACACCGTCACCGGCGTCGGTTGCCGGCCACGAGCGGAGGATGAGGGTGAGCGGCAGGAGGATTGGTGGCGGTGAGGACGCTGTCGAAGCAGGCGGACAAGTGGCTCGGCCGGGTGCTGGTGTCGGTCGGGTGCGTGATCGCCGCGCTGTGTCTCGGTCTCATGGGCTACGCCCGGTCCGGTGACGTCGACGCCGGACACACCTGGAACGGGGACGCCCCCGCTTACCTGACCAGCGCCGTACGCGGTGGCGAGCACCAGTGCACCATCACCCCTGACGGCGGCGAGGCCCGGACGTTGAACGTGCCGTCCTGGCCGAACCGAGGGCCGCACGTCAACGGTCGGCGGGTGGATGCGTGGTTCGCGGGCACCGCGCAGGTGTCTTGCACCGAGCCGGTGTATCTGACGCAGGGATGGTTGGTGCGGCTCTATCCGCTGGTAGAGCAGTGGCTGGTGCTCCTGGCAGGGCTCGTGCTGGCGCTGGTCGGGTTGAACCGGCTTGGCCTGTTCCGCCACACCTCCCGGTACCCGTGACGCCGATCAGTCCGTGTGCCACGGCACGCGCCAGCTTCGTGCACCGCTGACCGGGTCTCAGCCCGCCGGGTCTTACCTGCACGGCAATGATCGAGCCACCGTGGCGTAATGCTGATCATGGCGTAGCCATCGCGGAGGTTCGCGGTCCTCGATCAACCAAGCGTTCGGCCGCTGCGGCACTATCATTCCAACGAGAAGAGGACGTCCTGTCGGGGTGATCTTCCGTCGCGTGGCGTGAGCGCTAAATCTCCAGCCGCAGTCCGGCCCATCGGTCGAGCCATCCCTTGACCTCCACGCGGTGCTGTACCTTCGCGCGGCCCGCTGCGTTGTTGAAGGCTGGAGAGGGGCGGACAACCATTCCCACAAGGTCAGCCAGCCCATGGCAGGCCACCAGGCGAACAGAGTCACCCCGCAGAGTAACCGCGACGCACGTTGCCGTTTCGGGCCAGCGCGATATCGCGTCCAGGGCTGACGTGTAGGGCTCATCGCCATTGCGCAGATGCATCCGTGCTTGATTACGAATCTCCCACGGCACCCCAGGCAGGGCCACTATGGCTTGGGCTTCGGCGCGTGCGTCCTCGCGTGGGTCCAGCTTTTCCGGGTCGAAGTAGGCGACATCCACGTCGCGTTCCGGCGAGACCGGGAGGTTGCTGATCGCGTCCCAGACGCGGTTGCGTACGAAGCCGGCACCGATCCACCAGTCCGGTAATCCAAGGTCGGCCGTAGCCCGGAGGACTCTCATTGCTCCCGGGTCTGATTCGATGACGCCCACAACGTCCTGCGCGCTCATGACCACCCGAGGGACCCTAGACCAGCGGACGGACCACCGCTTGCGAGACGGAGGCTGAGGGCAGAGCGTGTCTGGTCACCGATGTGCCGGACTGTCGCCCTGCACCGGCGCATCGACGGGCAGTGGCTATGCCGCCGCTGCGTGCAGAACGCCCAGAGCGGCCGCGTGTGGTCGAACGCCGGCCTGGCCGGCGTCGTGGGCAGAAAGATCGGCACCACAGTGGCCCAGCCTCGCCCGAGTCGAACTGGCCACCGCGGAGTGAATCGACTGGTACAACAACCAGCGCCTGCACTCAGCCGACGGGCACATTCTGCCGACCGAACACGAATCAACGTTCTACGGCTCAACCCCAGCCCCGTGAGGCGGTTGAAGTCATCAGCTGAGTTCTCCACCGAACCCGAGGCGATGCAGCCTCAAACCTCAGGCACGTCCGGTCTACCGGTTGGCATGGTGATTTGCGCGTCGACAACATGTCTGCACCGGCTCGTCCACGGCCTTCCGTCGCCCCTTCCCTAGAGGCTTCACTAGCCCTTCACCACTGATCACCCTGGCGCGCTGACAGATCCGCCGTCCGGGCCTGTCAGTGCTGCACATCGCCGCTGATCGCTGTCGGTCATCGTCGCACCAATCTCAGAAACCCCTCCTGGTGGGAGGGGTTCCTCACTTACTCGTCATGGGAGCTTCGCTATGCCCACCGCTCGACACCCCTCACCCTCGCCTGCTCGCCGCTCGTCGTCGGCTCGGCTCGATCGACTCGACCGCCTGCGTCGTCTGACCGGTCGCGACCACGACCTGCTGTCCTGGTTGGCCGAGCACTACGTGCTGTCAGCCGACCAGATCGCTGATGCCCTGTTCCCGTCCCGCCGATCCGCCCGGCTGCGACTGGCCATCCTGCACCAGCTGGAGGCGGTCAGCCGGTTCGTCGACGTCACCGCCGGCAGCGGCCAGTACCTTTACACCCTCGGCCCTCTCGGTATGGTCGTGCATCCGACCGCGTTCAACGACCCGAACCGGCCCGACATCCGCGCACCCCGCTCCAGCATCGAGCGCACCGAACGCATCATCGGCAGCCGCAAACTCGCGCACCTGCTCGGCACGAACCAGCTGTTCATCGACCTGATCGCCTATGCCCGCGGCGACGACAACGCGAAGCTGGCGCGGTGGTGGTCCGAGCAGCACGCGACCGCCGTGTTCGCCCGCTCCGGCATCCGCCCTGACGGGCACGGCGTCTGGGCAGCGGGCGGCCGGCAGGTCGGATTCTTTCTGGAACACGACAACGGCACCGAACCCCTGGGTACGGTGCTGCGTAAGCTCCGCGGCTACGAGGCCCTCGCCGCCTACGGGCCCAGGTATCCGGTGCTGCTACGCGTGCCGGGCCGCCGCCGCGAGCGCCACCTGCTCTCTGCTCTGGCCGGTGTGCCCACTGCCATGCCGGTGGCTACCGGAGTTCACGGCGAGCATCCCGCCGGGCCCGCCTGGACCATTACCTCCGACCCGGACTTGCGGCGGTGGTTGCACGAGTTGCCCTCGGACCATGGCCCGGACAATCCGGCGACCAACCCGCACCGCTTTCCCGACGACGGCCCTACCAACCTCGGCCCGTAGCACGTCGCTTCGCGGGCAGGTCCGAGCGCCGTCTGTCACGGCAGACGATCATTTGTGGGACCGGCCGGATCTCACAGGCTCTCGACCAACGGCTCACAGTAGACGGTCCGAGGTCTGACGACGCAGCTCACCGGCACTTCTGACGATCATGACCGTGGTGGGGACTGACAGATCGGACCGCTACCGTCTTCGGCACTACCTTCTCTTTCGCTTCACCTGGTCCGGTCCCACCTCGGGAACCACCGCCGCGCCCCCTGCGGTGCGCTTCGCCCACCCGCCCGTCAGGCCGGTCGGCTTCCGCGCCGCGCGGCGACCCCGATGGTCGCACCGCACCACCTCGCACGGACCTCTCCCCCTGTTCACCCGCAACCGCCCCATGCACCCGGTGGGCCGGTCACGTCCGCGCGCCGACGACGCGCTCACACAAGGAGGCAATCTGTATGACTGCTACACCTGCGGCAAGCACGCCGCTGACCCGCTACGGCAACCGCGTCAGGGCTGTAACGCCCGGCAGGGGCAGCAAGCCCGCCGCGCCGGGCGGGGCCACCGCCAGCACGGTAGCTACCGGCACGGTGGTGACGCCGACCGCGACGGTCCGCATCATGATCGTCTGCCTGCCTGACGGGCTGTCCTCGCAGGCTCTGGTCGACGCCCGGTTGGATCGGCACTTCGGGGTGTCCGGCACCCTGCAGCCCAGGTTCTGGGCCAGCCCCGCCCTATGGCGGTGGCAGCGCGCCCAACTGTTCGGACTGCGGACCGGCCGCCCGGCCTACTGCGCCGGCGGACCGGTCAAGCTGCTCGACCTGGCCGGTATGCGCCACGCTGCCGGCGTCGGTGCCAGCATCCGCTTCGAGGTGTGGCGGCGGGTCGTGCACGGCACCCGCCCGGCCCATCCCTGGGCGGTGTTCCACGCCCGTCACCTGGCCGACCCCGCCCGGTATCCGCGCGAGCGGGCGGAGGCGGATTTCCACCACCAGCCGCGCGTCAATGCGATGCGGATGCACAACGTCGTCAGCTACGGCGCCCACCGGCTGCCGGCCGAAGAGTTGGAGATGTTCCAGGCAGGCCCGGTGGCCTACCAGCACTACAGCGCCGCCACGGCCGTGGGCGGTGACGCGCTGCTGCTGCCTGACGGGCACCAGCTCGCCCCGGCAAGCGACGCTCTCTGCCACCGGGTGACCTACCTCGAGCAGGCCATCCGCTACCTCGACACCGTCGAGCCCCACCAGCGGCTACTGGCCGTCGCCCTCTGACACGACCAGAAGCTGGTGCGGCCGGGCGCAACCGCCCACCCCGCGCATCAGTAACAGCCGGACCAGCTCCACCACCGTCTCACCGATCAGAGCCGCCCAGCCCGCGCCCTCACCTCGGCGAGTGTGGGCCTGCAGCCTGGCCCCGGCGAGATGTCGGGCCGGCTCGCCACGAGCCGCGTGGGCAGCACGGCTCCGGTTCGACGCGAATCGCTCGCAGTTGCGACTCCCCCCACCTGCCGGCGGCATCCCGTTGGTCTACCGAAAGCGAGGCCGCCACAAGCGGCCAGCCCTGCCCGCCGGCTGCGGCAGTCAACGCAGCCCGGCGGCCCCGGGCGTGGGGCGCCACTGAATTGCTCGGCCAGCGAACGGCCTCTCTTTCCCTCTTCCAACCATCGAACCTTGGAGGTCTCTCCATGTCCTATCGACTGTGGTTCCGGCTCGAGGACGTACTGCCCCTCGCTGGGCACGCCATGGCGTGCCCAGCGCATCGCATCACCGGAGCGCAGGCGCGCGGGCTCGCGCCCCTGACACCTGGTTTGATCTGGACGGGCACCAGCAGGCGCGACGTCCTCGCCTCCAACGGCCTACCCGGTTGGTACAGAGAGTTCGGTGACGTGCAGACCGCCGAAGCGCGCACCTGGCAGCACGTCGTCACCGGTCGGTACGGGGTCGCTGGCCGACCCGACTACTTTCAGGCATTCCTGCCGCTGCGGGCCGGACAGGCTGTGGGCCCGGTGATCGGCATGCTGCGCGATGGCCTGCACACCGGCCGGCACTGGGTCACGGTCGACATCGACCCGGCCGACGGGCACCTCATCTCACCCGTTCGGGTGCGAGTCGTCGAGCACCGCGACCAGCTCATCCCGCCCGACGGCGGGTGGGCACCGGCCATGGTCACGTCGAGCGCGGTGGCTGGCGGCGTCTACCCGGCGCTGGTCGCCGACGGCTACACCAGCGACGCCGGGCACCAGTTGCCTCGGTTCGCCCGCGCCACGGTCGAGCAGATGATCGCCGACCTCGACGCGGTGCACACCAACCCGGACCGGAACAGTGATCCGATGCCCGGCGAGTACCCGCACCTGCGGCTGACCGGCAACGTCCTGGTCGTGTTCGACGAGCACGACGACGGCAAGCACGTCACCTACCGGGAGACCGACCGGGTCCAGCCCGACGGCGAGGGCCGCTACCCACCGGGCGCCTACACCTGGCCCTGGCAGTTAACGGTCTCCGCCTCGTAGTGTCGGGCGATTCCAACCGTCCTGCCTACCGCTTGGCCATGACGGTGCCGGTGGATCGGCCGGTGGGAAGCAGCCGCACATGTGCTGTCCGACCGGCGGTGGACGGCCGGATTTGCCAATAGCTGCCCGCTGGTGGGGGCAGTTTGCCGGGGCGAGACTTAGGTCAGTAGCTCGGCGAGGTCGGCGACGGCCTTGCCGTCGTAGTCGCGCAGAAGCGGCCGCAGCTCGTCCACGAACCCGGCCGCTTCGTTGCCGTTCAGCCCAAGCGTGGCCGTTGCGTGGGCCCACGCGTCGTCGTCGGTCACGGCTGCGGCGAGCAGATGCAGCCCATGCGTTCCGTCGACTCGCCGGTGCAACCGGCGCTGCCAGGCCGGCCACCGCGCGACGATTTCGGCGAGGATTACCAGGTGTCGGGCGTAGGTGATGCCCAGCATGCCGCGGGTGGACGGCAGGCGGTCCAGGACCCGGACATAGAACTGCCACAGGGTGAGGATTCGCTTCGCCTCACGCACCGACAGATCGGGCTGCGCGCAGAGCCGCTCCGCGAGGCGTCGCCGTACCCGCTCGTCGGCTTCCAACGCTGCTACCGCCTGTGACGTGCCAGTGTCGGACGCCCCGTCATCGGGCTGGACCGACGCCGGTATGTCATCCGGCGGCACCCGTTCAGCGTCCTCGGCAACCGGCGCGGACGGTGGTCCCGCAATAGGCCGGGAGGTTGGGCCCAGCAGGTGACGCAGCACGGGTTCGACATGCGTGGCGGTGGTGCGTGGCACAAGCACCGGCAGTTGGATCAGCTTGCGCAGAAACGACCAACCTAGCGTCGGATCTGGCCATAGTTTGTGTTCACCTTTGCCTTGGGCGAGCTTCTCGTAGGCGGCGTCCACGTGTACCGACACGGCCGCGGAGTCGAGCCCGATGAGGAAGCGTGTGGTTGGGTACGACTGCCCGAGGAAGACGTTTATCGCCTCGAAGACATCGGCTGTCGTGCGCGGCGAGCAGCGATCGAGGTCGTCGATGCAGACGATGAGCTGTGATCCGGCCTCCTCGATCGTCGTCAACAGATTGAACACGTCGTGTTGTGCCAGGTAGAGGAAACCGGAGCGAGCCTGGTAGTAGGGGTCGTGGACAACTGCGTCAGCGGAGCCGGCGGTCGCGGCTGCGACCGCGCCTGTCGCGATCGGCCGGGTGAACAGGTCGCCCGGCAGCACCGCCGTGGCCGGTGTGGTGATGTATCGCCAGACTGTATGCAGTATCCCGGCGCCGAGCAGCGCGGCCACCGTCCACAGCGCCAAGTCGACCGGCGCGATGGTCCACGGTCCGATGGTGTACGGGGTGGGCGTGCGTACGAGTTGAGCGAGGATCGGAACCGGTAGCGCAAACACCGCCAGGCGCAGGATCGGCGAAATTGCCCATTGACGCAGTGTCTTCTGGAGCCGCCGTCGATCCACCTGCCGGACGTTGCGGCCGAACCAGTACCGTTCGCGAGTCCGTTCGCGCACCGATTCCACTGGGCCAAGTGCGGGTTCAGCGGCCCGTACGATCGCATCGGTAAGGCCGGCCCAGACTTGCTCACTGGTCTGGTACGACCACGGATTGAACGTGACGGTCAGGAACCGGGGGGCTGTCGGTCGTGTGGGCTCGGGTAGGAGGCGCAGCAGTCGGCCGAGCAGCTTGGCTGTCGTGTGCCAGCCGCCGAGGTCGATGTCGGCGTCCCAGGCGCGCAGCCGGCGTGCCCGCCACCGCTGCCGGACGGTGAGCGGGCCGGGTTTCTCGTTGCGTTCCTCCAGTCGCGCGCGCACCATTTCGATCAACGATGACTTCCCGGTACCCCATGAGCCTTCGACCGCGATGACGGTCGGCCCTGCGCTGTCGGCAAGCGCGCCACCGCTCGGCCTGTGCGCGATCAACTCGACCAGCGTCTCGATGAACGCCTCCCGCTGCAGCGCGTCCTCGGTTGCCGGCCGGTCGCCGAAGCCCTTCGTGCTGATCTCGCGCCGCAGTTGGTCGTCATCGTCGAGTTCGGCCACGTCGACTTCGTCGACGACACCGGTGTCGGCTGAACTATCAGCGCCGTCGGCCGCGCTGGAGATGGCCGGTTGCGGCGCCTCGGTCGGTGTCGACGGCGGGTCGACGGGTTGCGGGGTCGTGACTCCGGGCAGTGCCTGAATTTGCGGGTCGATCTCGCCGGCGACGTTGAGGAACTCATTCAGGTGGCGTGAGCCGCCGTCGAGCAGGATGAGTGTTTCGGCCAGGGCTTGCAGCCCACCGGGTCGTGACAAGCAGGTGTTGACGATGCCCACCACGTCCATCCGCATGGCGGCGTTGCGCGGCAGGACATCGCGGAGAATCTGCGGAAGGCTGTCGACCAGAAGGTTCCGGCCGGTCACGTCGCTCAGAACGGGAATGGCAAGGGCGGCTTCGACCAGCCGCCGACGCAGTGCCAATCGAGGGCCGCTGAGGTGGCTCTGCAACGGACGCCAGTGCGCGGCGATGGCCTCCATGGGGATCATCCACGCCAGGTCGCCGGCTGACAGGTGCGCCGCGACAAGGATGCCGACTACCTGGTTGTCCACGACGACCCCGGCGCCCGAGAAGCCTCGGAGCATCCGCTCCCGCGGGCCCGCTAGATCAACCTGGATCCACTCGCCGCGCGGTCCAGCGGTGCCACCGAAGGTTACGGTGTGCCACCGACCTTCTGCGACCTGTTGCGGATGCCCGAACACGCGGCCCTTGGCGGTCGGGCCGACTGTGGCGAACTGAGCGACCCGAGCCGGCATGACGTCCTGCGGCAGGTCGGTTGGTTGCAGGACAGCGATATCGCCCCCGCCGGCTGTCTCTGCTGGCACCCAATGCTCTACGACGGCATGCGGTGGGGACGCGTTGGAACGTGATGCGGGAAAGCGCACCGGTACCTGATCGCTCGGTGCGCTTGTTGACGCCGGATCCGCGTTGACCGCGGCACCGATCACGTGGGCGCAGGTGAGGATCCGCTGATCAGGTAACAGAACACCGGCACCGGCCGGTCGTCCATCGGCGCGATCGATACGCACCCGCCACTCGTCGGCCACGTCACCTCTCCGTCGTCGCCACCAGATTACGGTCGGTTACTGGCGCATCGCATCCGCCGGCCGGCTGATCTGCGGCCTGACGCTTACTCCTGCCCTCGATCGAGCCGGCCCGCTGCCCTCCGACACTCCGAGGTGCTCAACCTCGCCGCGAACCAGGTCTGGGCGTGGACGGCCTGGTCAGACGGAGGAATCCTCTCTGCGCAGCCGCCCAGCATCAATTGAGCGGCTGGATGTGGAAGCCGTCGTTCACCGACGGGGCTATGTCCAGCTGCCCGACGCCACGTGGATGGAGCCAGCAGCCCGTCGTGCAACCGCTGCCACACCGGCCTCCCGATCGTGTCCCGCGATTCGGTCGCCGCACTTGATCACCACCTCCTGTCGAGCGTGGATCAGTGCTGCCCTCACTCAAGGAACGGACGTATGCCCATGACGAACACACCCGAGGCTGTGCCGGCGCACAGCATGTTCACGGTCCTCGCCGCGCTTGGCGCGCTCGGTGAGGCGACCGCCGGGGAGGTGGCCGAGCACGCCGGGCTCGGCTACTCCACCACCACGGCGAAGCTGCGCGCCTGGGAGCAGACCGGGCAGGCCGAGCGGTTCCGCACCGACGACGGCCGGGCCGTGTGGCGGCTGACGGACACTGGCCGCACCGCGACCGCCGCAGCACGAACGGACGGCGGGCTCCACCTGTCGGCCGCCCGGGAGGGCGCCGCCAAGGCCGGTGACCGGGATGTCACCGACGAGCGGCCCCGGAACGCCGGCACCCCGGCCACGCCCACCGAGCTGCCGATCATGTCGGCCACCGATCAAGCCGCAGACCAACCCGCCGTCGACACCGCCTCATCCACCGCCCGCGCCGCCGCGCCCCCGACCCTCGGCGATCCACAAGAGACGTCGGCAGAGCTGACGCCAAATCAGCAGCCCGGTACGCAGAAGGAAGACGGCACCCACGAGGACCGGCAGGACAGGGCACGCCGCGGCAAGGGGTCGCTGCGTGGGGCGATCCTAGACATCCTCGAGGCCAATCCCGACCGGGCCTACAAGACCGGTGAGCTGTGCAAGCTCATCGACGCCAACCGCGGCGCCGGTGTGGCGAAGGCCAGCGCCGGGGCGGTCGCCAACGCGGCCACGAAGCTGGTAGCCGACGGCTTGGCGCTGCAGACCGTCGAGCGGCCCGCGACCTTCCAGCTCTCCCCCACCCGTCGCGGCAACCAGTAGCCGCTGTCCGGCAGCCCAGGGGCGGGCGTTCAGTTTGGCGGCTTCACGCCCGCCCCCGGTGCTCCTTCCGAGACAAGGAGCGTTCCGAGTGTCTCCCACCGTGCACACGATCGCTATCGCCGTCGGCGGGATCCTCGCCGGTCTCGCCCTCGCCGGCGCCCTCCTCTGGCAGCAGCAACAGGCCCTCCGCGTGGCCCGCTACCAGGCCACCCACGATGACGTCACCGGTTTGCCCAACCGGCGGCTGTTCCTCACCCGCCTGCGCGCCGCCCTCGTCGACAACGCGCCTGTGGGGGTGGTGCTGCTCGACCTCGACCGGTTCAAGACGGTCAACGACACCCTCGGCCACGACGCCGGCAACGACCTGCTCGACCGCGTCGGTCGGCTCCTCACCTCGCTGCGCACACCGGTGGAGATCGCCGCGCGGCTGTCCGGGGACGAGTTCGCCCTGCTCGTGCGCGGTGACCCCGACGAGGTCGCTGCCGCGGCGCACGCGGCGTCGCGGGTCCTCACCGCCGCCCCGATCCGGGTGGTCAACGGCGAGGTCACCGTGGCCGCGTCGGTCGGCTACACCCACACCCACGACCCGCACGCCAGCCCCCGGCGACTCCTCGCGGAGGCCGACGCCGCGATGTACCACGCCAAACGCGCCGGCACCTGCGTGCACGGCCACCACCCCCTAGCGCCGCCACCAGGTAGGCGCAGCCGCGACCGCCACTACCACTGACCCGACCCCAGATGCCCGCAAGGACCCCGCAGCCACCGGCTGCGGGGTCCTTGCCTTTCCAGCCCCCGCGACAAGGGAGAACCCCGTGTTGTCCTTCACCGCTGTCCACACCCTCACCGGTTGCCTCGTGGTGGCCGACGCCGAAGCCGGCGCCCTCGGCTGGGGCACTCCGGTGACGCTGCTGCTCGTCCACGACCGACCCCAGCCGACCGGCGACCCCGTGCCTGAGATGCGCAGCGTCGAGTTCCCGCTGCGCCGCGGCGACCTGCTCACCGACCCCGCCGGGATCCCCGCGCTGCTGAACTGCCTGGCCGCCGACCTCCACCAACCCGGTTCGCCTTACCGGGCCGCTCTCGACACGATCCTCGGTTTGATTCGGCGGTCCGCGCCAGACGCCGAGTTGCGGGCCTGGGCCACCTGCTACACCGACGCCCCCACCGGGCAGCCGCGGCAGGTCCGCCGTATCGACGCGGTCGACACCGACGGCCGCCTCTATGAGCTCACCCGGCTGCGCGGCGAGGACCACCCGCTGCTGGCCGTCGACGACACTCCCAACCCGGACGGCGCCCCGGCCACCTACCCGGGCCTGTCCGCTCTCCTCGCGGCCACCGCCCGCGTCGCCGATGGAGGCGCGGCGTGACCGGCCCCGAGTCCCGCAACGGCGCGGACCACGACGAGCCGATCTTCACCACCTGCGGGCCGGACGGGGCATCCATCCGGTGCCGGGTGTGCGGGGCGGTCGACCAGGTGGACTGCGACGAGATGCCGTCCATGGCCGGCTACGGCACTGACACCTACGCCCGGTGCACTCGCTGCGGATCCGTAGAAACCAGCGACCCGATCTTCGGCTGGCGCGCCAAGCCTGCCCCCTGGCCGCCGACACCGCCGCAGAACCAGCCGTGACGACCCGGCTGACGCCGCGGCCCACCCCTTCTCGCCCGGGTGCCGGATCGGCTACCGCCGCAGGTCCCTGCGGCATCTCCAGCCACCGCACCCCGGCCACGCCACCTGAGCCCGGGCCCCCAAGGCCCCGGGCGCTGCGCTACCGCGCGCCGTGACCGCCCGGCGTCCGGCCAGCACGCACACCAGTCCCCTCAGCCCACTGCGCCCATAAGGAGACCTCGTGAACACCCACTGCCTTGTCGGTATCACCGACCCGGAGAACCCACACCTGGTGCACGCCCGGTTCGTCGTCGTTGACGGCCACCCGAGTCTGGTCGTGCCCGCCCTCGCCGACATCTGGGCCCGCCACGCCGGTTGTGACACCCGGGCGCTGGCCGAGGCGATCCTTGCCTGCGACTGGGAATACCTCGACCCCACCGTCACCACCACCGGATCCGGCCTTGCCCAGCAGCACCCGGTCCCCGGCGTAGGCGTGCCCCTGCCCGGCACCGGCGCGGCGGAGCCGGTCACCGTGTTCCCGCTGTGCCAGGCCGGGCACCTCGACGCGGACTGGATCTACCTGATCGAGCCGGTCACCGGCACGGTCGCCGTACACAGCGACGACGGGCAACCCGTGGCCCGCTACCGGCTCGACCAGTGCGTCAGCCCGTCCGCCGGCAGCACCCGCGCCGGCCGCGACCTCCACACCCCCGCCGCTGACCCCGCGTCCTGGGCACTGGCCTTGGTGCCCGGGGCAGCGCGGTGAGCGCCCGCGCCTTGGCCGCTGTCGCCGCCGGCGTGATGGCCGTGCTGGTGCTCTGCACGGGCGGCATCGGGGCGCTGTTCACCGGCGGCGGCACCGCCTCGGCCGCCTGCTACCCCGCAGCCGGCCCGGACGGGCAGCCCCAGCTTCCTGCCATCACCGCATCCCCACCTCCGGGCGGGGCGGGCGGGTGGGACCGCGACCAGACGGCCAACGCCGCCGTGATCGTCGCCGTCGGCACGGAGTTGAAGGTCCCGCCGCGCGGGTGGGTGATCGCCCTGGCCACCGCCATGCAGGAGTCCACGCTGCGGAACCTGCCGGGCGGGGATCGCGACTCGGTCGGGTTGTTCCAGCAACGCCCGTCGCAGGGCTGGGGCACGCCCGCCCAACTGCGGGACCCCCGCCATGCGGCCGGGAAGTTCTATCAGGCGCTGCTGGCAGTCGATGGGTGGCAGGCCATGGCGTTGACCGATGCCGCGCAGGCGGTGCAGCGCTCCGCCTACCCGGGCGCGTACGCGAAGTGGGAGGACGACGCGATCGCCCTGGTCCGGGTGCTGACCGGCGGCACCCCGGCCGGCCCGGTCGCCGCCGCGCTGGAGCAGGCGATGAGCAACCCGCTGTGCCTGTCCGTCGGCGGTGACGGGCAGCTCGGCGGCGAGCAGGTTCCCCTGCCGGCCGGGTTCGCCCTGCCGCCGGGCACCCCGGGCCCGGTCGTGACGGCGATCGGCTGGGCGCTGGCGCAGCTCGGCAGCCCCTACACCTTCGGCGGGGACTGCACCGCGCCCCACTCGGGGATCCCGGCCCGCCAGTGCGACTGCTCCTCACTGGTGCAGCAGGCCTACCGGGCCGCCGGCATCACCCTGCCGCGCACCACCCGCGATCAGGTCCACGCTGGTCAGCCCGTCGGCGACCACACCAGTCTCCTCCCGGGGGACCTGTTGCTCATCCCTGGCAGCCGCGGCACCACCGCCCGACCCGGGCACGTCGGCCTCTACCTCGGTCACGGCCTGATCGTGCAGGCCCCCCACACCGGCGACGTCGTCAAGATCAGCCGCCTGTCCGCGTGGTTGCCGCACCTGGCGGCCGTCCGGCGGATCGTCAGCTGATCCCTCGTGTCGCGTCGACGACCCTCACCGTCGTTCCACTATGCGGTCGCCACCCCTCGCCCCGTGACGTGCGGCACACCGAGGGCTGCCACGGCTCCTGCCCTGGTCGCGAGACTGCCGGCCGGCGAAGCCAATGAACACGACTTCAACAGACAGTGACACGTGTTGATACGCAGCGCGAGCCTGTGTTGCGATGGCCGCGCTCATCGCCGTTACCTGCGATCACGAGGGGAGCACTGCATGCGCCTGCCCAAAATCCTGAAAGCTCTGGCGGTCGCCGTTCTCGTCACCGGGTCATCCGCCGTCGCGACACCTGCGGCGTCGGCTGCTGCGGCGGACCCGGGCGGCGTCGCCGCGGTTGGCGCCGTCACGTCGCCGGACGTCCTCGCCAAGCCCACTAGCATGCCGATCGCCCGTCCCGGAGTCACCGCCGCGCAGCCGCAGGTGGCCGGAGCGCAGACCTGTGTGGAGACGTCGGCGACGCGATCGGTGTGTATCGCACCCGCGCCGCCGAGCCGCCAGCCGGCCAGGATGGCGCTGGCTCCGGTGCCGTTCCCATCGTGGTGTGCCAGCAGCGACGGCACTCCGGTGGCGGGCACCCGCACGGAGGCGTGCAAGATCACTGGCTTGATCTTGACGACGCAGCAGACGGTGAACGGCACGGTGCGGATCACCGGTGAGCTGCTGATGGATGTCTACGACTTCACCTACGGCGCGGTCGACCGGCCCAACTGGATCCACCAGATCGGCCTGTCGCCGTACTCCGGGTGGGGCGACGCCCGCAACTCCACGGTGACCGGGACGCTGTCGGTCAGCGGTGACTGCGTCGTCAACGGCGCCTCCTCGTTCCCGGTCCAGTCGCTGGCGCCAGCGAACAACACCAGCCGCGTCGGCGAGGCCGGCGCCAGGACCACCGCCACGGCGGCCGGCGCGGTCGGCGACTGCACGACCAAGTGGAACCTGCGCTTCCAGCCGGTCGGCTATCCGCAGGCGACCGCGTCGTCGGAGATGGCGGAGATCATGTGCGACAACGCGGTCGGCGCCAACGGGTCTCGGCCGGCTCGGGTGGGCTGCGTCGTGCCGTGGTATCCCGCCAGGGTGCTCTACAGCCAGAGCCGCTACCCCAGCCTCGCCTCGCACGTCTCCAGGGCGCAGGGTTCCGGGCTGCCGGGCGCCACGATCACTGACCCGCTGCACCGCAACGTCGACCAGGCGTCGATCAACCTCAACCGCAGCAGGGCCTGCGGGGACGCGCCGAGCATCTCGGGCAAGAGCTGCGACGAGTACCCGCTGGCGTCAACCTTCCAGGGCCTGGCGTTCGGCGGCACGCGACGCACATTCTCCGGCTGCAACATCAACGCGCCGACGAACGTCACCGGCCCGTCCGGGGCGAGCGCATGCATGATCACGGCCGGTGAGAACAACGCCCAGGGTGGCATCATGGCCGCCTTCTACTACGACTATCGGGTCCTGCACAGCGACCCGTTCCGCGTCGGGATCGGCAGCTGAAGCCAGGACCACGGCCACCGGCGTGCGCGGGGCGCCAGGGAGACCTGGCGCCCCGCCCCGTTGGGCCGCTGGCCGCGAAACCGTAGGGCAGGATGGTGCGCATGACGCAACCGGTACGCGTCTACGTCCAGGACCACGGGTTCTTCGTGACCGACCGAGACGTGGACACCCCGTTCGAGACGATGGACTACGGCACGGGACTGGCCGGGGTGATGGAGTCCGCCGTGCTGGTGCACACCGGTATCGACCGCGGGTATGTCGCCGTCACCGCACGCGCGGTCGACGAGCGGCCCGGACTGGACACCGCCGAGCAGTGGGACGATCTCGCTTCCTGGGAAGACGTCGCCGAGGTCAGCCTCTACGTTCCCCACGGCCGCCTGACGGTCGAGCAGCTCGAGCAGGCTGTCGACCCTCGAGCGCAACTGCCAGTGCTCAGCGGGCACGGTCCGGGCCACTACCGGCTGCGGCTGCACGCCAGCGGTCGGGACCGCCACTACGACCGGGTGGTCGATGAATCAGGTGAGCGCTTCCACTTCCTGGCCTGGCCCGCGGCGCCGACAGCCCCGCTGATCATCAAGGCCGGCTCCCGCTGCGGCTACGGCCTGAGACTGAACGCGCTCGAAGCGCCCGAACCCGCCGAGTTCCCGCCGGTCATGGTCGAGGACCAGGCCGAGGCTGACCGGCAGGCGATGCAGCGGCGCAACCTGCTCGGCGGCTGACGCCTTCCGCATCGACGTCGCGACTCTGACGGGAAGCAGCCCGCGGTAGCACGATCGACAGCGACTCCGCAATGGGCGGTGTGGTGGTCCGGGCCAGTCTCGGGCCCGGAACCGTCGCCGCGATGCGGGTGCGCATGGTTCGACTAGGACGTGGTCCAGAGCTCGACTGAGTAGGTGTCAGCTGCCACGATCCGGTTGGTGATGCCGTCCGGCAGGGCCAGCGCGTCGATACTGTCGAGCCGGGACGATGTCAGCGGCGGGCGTGCCGCGAGCCCCATGCCGGTGGGGAACCGGATCGTGCTGTCCGAGCTGCCAGTGACCAGGGTTGTCGCATCGTCGGTGAAGATCATCGCCGTGACCGTGCTGGTGTGTTCGTTCTTCCAATGCTGCGGGATATGGTTCGGGGCCCTCAGGGAGATCGCAGGCGGCTCGGCCGATTCCGTATCAGGGTTCGCGGCGTGACCGACCTGGCGGCCGACCACGGTGGCGAGCGTGCCGGCCGGTTCACCGGGCCGAAACGCCAGGACCGCCGAGACTGTCAGATGATCATCCAGCGTGGTCCCCAGTCCGTTTTCCAAGGTGGGCAGGATCCGTATCGGGCCGTCGTCCTCGTAGGTCGCCAGCATCTCGTCGCTCGGCGCGAATGCGAGCGCCTTTACCTCCGGAAGGTTCCACTGCCTGATGCTGGTGCCGTCCGCGCCGAGGAGAAACACGGCCGTCTCGGTGGCGACCGCGATTCGGTCGCCGCTGCTCGACACCGCGACCGCCTGCGCCCTGTCCGGAAACGAATCCGGTAGACGAAACCCGGCATACCGGCCGTAGCCCGCCTCGAGGTCGAGGTGCCAAACGTCGAGCACGTCTTCCCGTACGACCGCCAGCACGGAGCCGTCACGGCTCAGCCCGACTTCCCGGAAGTACGACAAGGGATTGCCAAATGTTGGCGGCTGCAGCCGGATCAGCGTGACCCGCGGCGGCGCGTCGAGGATCGTGGCGGTGGCCGCGACAAGAATGATCAGTGCGGTGCTGGCGGCCAGTAGCGCCTTGCGCCGGCGGTGTGACCAGGGCAGCGTCTCCGGCGCCGACGCCGCAGACACCGGGAGCGCCTCTGCCGCCGGTCGGCTCGCCAGCCGCTCCTGCAGCCGGACATGATGGAACTGATACATCCCCCCGGACTCGCGTAGCAGGCCGCGGGCTCTGGCCTCGGCCAGAAAGGCGGGCAGTCGCCAGGGCAGTTGGGCACGCACCGCTAGGTACGCCCGGGCCACCAGGAACCGCGGCCACGCCCGGGTGAGCAGCACCAGTAGCCCGACCGCCACGCCTGGGACGACGGCCGCGGACAGTCGGCTCACCCAGTCGGACGGGTCCAACTCGGACGAGGGATCCACGACTTTTACGCCGTCGGGGCGCGGACCGACGCTGGCGTGCGCCGCCACTGCATGCGCGATCCAGTCGCCGAGCAGCGTCGAGACCAGCTCGAGCGGGTGTATGGTCGCCGCCACCGCCAGCGCCGCTGCGGCGGCGCCGACCAGCGCGGACCGGCGGTCGTGCAGGAGGAAGCCGGCCGGGCTCGGTTGGGTGGACCGCTCGGGCGGCGCGCTCAGCCAGGCGTCGGCGGCCAGGCCAAACCCGAGCACGCAGCCGGCGGCCGCGACCAGCACGCCGCTGGCGGCGATCGAATAGATCGCCACGTACGTCCAGTTGTCGACCAGCGGCAGCGTCGCCACCACCGCCACGAGCACAGCGGCACCGGGCATGATGAGGATGGCGAAGCCGACCAGCAGACTGCGCCGCACCCGGCGCCACGATCCGGCGAGCGACCAGGACAGCCGGCCCGGCAATCGGGTGGGCACCGCGTACCAGATAAGGACGAACAGCACCGCGAACGCGCCGCCAGCGACTGCGCCGATGCCCAGCGCGTCCTCGATGTCCTCCTTGCCGGTGGACAGAACGATCAGCGGCCGCGCGACCAGCGCACCCACCACCATCAGCACCAACCCCAGCAACAGCCCGATCGCCGGAACCACCAGCTGGGGCAGCAGCCGTTCGCTCATCCGCCACCAGGCGAGATCCCGCTCGCGGTGCTGGTGCAGGTAGGTCGCGAGGAAGGTGAGCCATCGGGTGGCCTGCTCCGCGTCGCACCGGTACCGCCCGGTGCCCGGTCCGGCAAACCTCGCGGTGATCGCGTGGTCGAGCAGGTGATCTTCAATGGTGTGCCGGGAGTGGTAGGTCGCCGCGTCAAGGAGCTCCTCCGGACGGGCCCGTGCGTCGCCGTACACGGCGACGAGTATCGAGAGCATCAGCGGTGTGGACAGCGCCTCCGCGAGCGGGCTGTCCGGCGCGTGGCGCACCGTGTCGTAGATCCGCTGCCAGCCCTCGCGGTTCGGATCGTCGACCACACGCCGCAGGTAGTCGACCGCGTCAGCCGGCGATACCGGCATCACCTGGATCACCGGTGACCGATGCAGCACTGGTGCGCCGCCGCGGATCACATCCTCGAACTCGGCCGTCCGGCAGGTCACCACGATCGGCCGGTTGGTGTCAATGGCGCGGTTAATCCGGTGGACGGCGGTGCGTCGCGCCGATTCGGGGATCTCGTCCAACCCGTCCACCACCGGCAGCAACAGCCGCTCGTCGAGCAGTTGCCGGGGCACCGTGGTCTCGCCGTTGAAGTGGGATAGCGCGACGGTGCGGACGATCCAGTCGTCCAAGGGCTCACAGATCGGATCCCAGGAGGACGCCGATAGCAGAACGGGCACCGGGTTGTCCCGGCTCGGCGGCGGGTGGCTCGCCTCGGAGGACCGGTTCGGCAGCAGGCCGACCGTGAGCAGCATCGCGATCACCGTCTTGCCCACCCCCGGCTGCCCCAGAATCACCAGCCGGCCGTTGCCCACCCGCCGGTACTCGGTCGCTATCTCGGCAGCCGCAGTGTCGAAATCGCCGTCCAAGCGGCCCCGCCCAACGGCGACCCACGGATGCGCGGGCTGCTCCCGGTCGGCGATCTCGGAGGCGGCGACCGTCCACGTGACCGGCAGGATCGCCTTGTCCCGGATCGACCGGGCGCCGGCTTCGCGCAGCCACTGGTCCCGGATGTCATCACCGAGCGCAGCCGCGGCGGCGGTCACGTTCACCCGCGACCGGCGCACGACGGGGAACAGTTGCAGGATCGCTACCACCAGCGAGGCGGCCGAGATAAGCAACCCGCCGAGCGTAGCGACGGCCACCGAGACATCCAGACCAGCGGTCGCGGCCCAACCAACGAACCCGGCCGAACCGACCGCGAGTCCACCGAGCAGGCCGGCCCGCCACCGGGCGGAGCGCCCTGACTTGAGTGTGGATCGCACCCGAAGATTATCGGGACGACGTAACCGGCCGGCTACCCACGGTAGACACAGATATCCGACAGTGGATCCCGAGTGCCCGATCGGCCAGCCGGATCAACGAACTACCCGAGCTGTCCGGCGCCGCGCCCGGCGCGTACGCGGGCAGCGCGCTGTGGATAGACCAGCCGGAGCAGACAGCACAACGTCGGCCCCCTTTCGGCCACGCCGCAACAGGGATTCCGCGATCCCCGAAAGCCCTGGCGCCGCCTGGCAGCCCGCCCCCAGCCGCCCCAAAGGACCAACACACGATCCGACGGTCCAGATCCGGCGCAGGTGTGCCATCGGGCGGCGCCGCGGATCGCTGAACGGTGCACCGCCGGCGACATCGACGCAAAGCCAGCACGGCTGTGTACCGACCAGCGCGGTTTCCCGCCGAGCGATCGCATCCAACACGCCGCCCTTGAGCCGGCGGCCGGAACAAGCACGTTCGCTGCGCCGGCTGCCCGGCCGGGCAGCCCCGCACTGTTGATGGAGGTTCCTCGTGAATTGCTTGACCCTGATCGGTGCCGCCTCCGGCGGCCGGCTGCTGCACGACGGTGGCAGCCCGGAGCAGGTGTTGCCGCTGCGGCGGCACATCTGGGCCGCGCGCTACCACACCATCCTCAGCGCCTGCTCCGCTGACACGGCTGAGGGGAGGCGGCGGTGACATTTCAGCCGGGCGAGCGCGTGGCGCTCGAGTACACCAGCGACCCGCACACCCTGCTGCGCCCCGGCGACGAGGGCACGGTGCGCCGCTTCGACCCGGAACAGGGGGTCCTGGAGGTGGACTGGGACAGCGGGTCCCGCCTGTCGATGCTTCTCGACGCCGGTGACCGCGTCCGCCGCATCCACATCGGCGATGACGACGGCTGGGAGCGGGTTCTCGAGGTGCTGCGCGCGGCGGGGGCGGCGGCGGGACGGTCCGCGGCCGAGTGGTGGGCGCAGGATGTTCTAGGCGGCCGGGCACCCGGCGATGTTCGCCGGCGGGCGCGGGAGATCCTCGCCGGGGTGGACAACGGTGATCCGGCGGTGCTCGACGGGCTTCCCGTCGCCGACCGGTATGTCCTCGTTGAAGACTGCCACCGGTACGCCGAGCACGCCCCGACGGGCGCTCCGGGATGGGAGAAGCTGACCGCCCGCCAGTCAGACGAGGCGCGGTGGGCGTGGTGCGACGGGTTCGACGGCGCCGCCGAGGCCGCTGTGGTCCGGCAGTGCCGCATCGTGCTGCACCCGCACGGCGACGACCGGGACCTCAGCCACGTGCACCCGGACCGGGTGCACGTGGGTGGTCCCGGGGTGTTCGCGGGGGACTGGGCGTGGACGGCGAACGCTGACGGGGACATGCGCATCCCGGTCGGGTTCGCGGGCACGCTGGTGGACACCTGGAACGGGTGGGCCGTGTTCACCTGCACCCGGCAGGTGGCGGAGGCGATCGTCGCCGACCAGCAGGAGGCCCGCGACCGTCACCGCCGCCAGCTGGCCGCCTCAGGTGTCACGGGTGAGCGGCTGGACCGCATAGTAGACGAAGCGTTGGCTCGGCTGTGGTTCGACGGCGACGTCATCGTCGCGGACGAAACCCGAGTGCACGACGACCCGGCCGCGATCGACCGCATCGCCCCCGACGCGCAGGGCCGGTACGTGGTGATGGGCCGCGCGTGGACTTGGACGGCGGTGCACCCGTACGACTGCGACCGGATCGCCGGCCACATCCCCGACCCAGAGTCGACTTCCTGACCCCGCTCCCCCACCTCAAGGGGACGTGATCACAGGGACAGCTGGTACCAGGAGTCGGCGGTGATCACATGCAGAACGGCTCCGCGGCCGACCGCCGTGACCTGAGCCGGCAGCGGAGCCGCGCCTGGCAGCACGAGCCGGTACTCGCCGACGACGCGTATCGCCGGGCCCGTCAGGTCACCCACGACGAGGCGGTCATGCTGCGGTCCGTACCCGCCGAGCAATCCGACCCGGGTGCCGCTGACCACCACCGCCCTCGCCCCGTCGACCTGATTGCGCCAGCCGGTGACCGCGCCATCGCGGATCTGCACGACGGGGAAGCCGGTGTAGTAGCAGGTCCACACCGCGTCGTCGGTGACGTTGAGGGCGTAGCAGTCGCTGATCGCACCCCACTCGTTGTCCACGTGGGACGGGAATCGCCACTCCGGCTCCATCTGGGGTGAGAAGCGCACCAACCCGCTGCTGCCCATTGGTGCGGCGGCGTTGGTGTCGCCCCAGCCGTAGTTGCCGTAGACGCCCTCATCGAAGTACCCCACCCACACCTCCCCTGAGGTGGTGGTGAAGACGTGTTCGATGCCGTCACCGAGCGTCGCCCGGGCCTCGATACGCCCGGCGCTGTCGTAGACCACGGCGTTGCGGTCCGGACCGTCGGACCGCCACCGGCACCTGGCCCCGACAACCAGCACCCGTCGGTCCGGCAAGGGCTGCACCGACGGATGGGCCAGCGTCAACTCGGCCAGCGGCGTGACATCGACCTCGTGGCTTGTCTGCCTGCTCACGCGAGCAGCCACGGGTCGGGCGGCCGTCGGATCAGGGAAGGTCGCCCAACCCGGTTGCGTGGTGACCGACCGCAGCGCCGCCTCGTCCTTACGCGCCGACCACAGCGCTACCAGCTCACCGGCAGGTCCGATCGACGCCGACACCAGCACATCACCACGCTGCGGCCGTACCAGCGGCACACCCCCGTCGAGCTCCCACGTCGACAGCGCCCGGGTCTGCTTGCCGATGCGCCGGAGGCCCTTCCAGCCCTTCACCACGACACCTCATCACCCCACCCGGCCCCTCCGCCAGCCAGTTCCACCGCGGCGAACACCACCAGCCAGCGGCCAGCCAGCCGCGAACAGCGCGCTCGCCACCACGGCAGCCACTGGCACCCCGCCCGAACGGGCGACATGACAGCGACCGATCCCCCGAACAAGGAGCATCCGCATGTTCGACACCGACGCCGACGAATTCGGCGACTACGCCCACGAGGAGATCCTGCAGGCCCTCGTGACGCACCTGCTCACCAGCAGCGACCTGGACCAGCTCTGCGACGACGCCGACCTGCCGCAGCTCACCCACGCCGACGGCACCCCGGTGACCATCACCTCCGCCCGCGCCTACCGGGACGCCGGTGTGCTGACCCTCGACCGCGGGGTGTGGCTCGAGCTGTCCGACGGCAGCGTCTTCGGCCTCACCGTGACCATCTCCCGCCGGCCCCACGACGAGGTCACCCTCCGCCGCCGGTAACCGCCGGCACCGAATCGACTTGATCGATCCGAGACCGGCTGCGTTCCTTGTCGTCGCCCACCACCGGCGCCGGCGACACCCCGACCGGGCAGCCACCTCGCGGTTCGCCCCTTGATGGCAAGCACGTCACGGAGGTTGCCGGGCCGACCTGCCACGGGCCGCCCGCCACCACCGTCTCCGCCGCGCGGAACCCGCACCGCCCGCGCACCCCGGAGACGGGTGCGCGGGCCCCCTACGACAGGAGAACACCCCATGGACCCTGCGACCCCACCCACCACCGTCCCGCCCGATTCGGGCGACGGACGCCGGCCCGGCTACCTCTACCGGCAGGTCGCCGCCTACCTCGCCGCCCACCCCGACCAGGTCCTCAAAGTCGGTGACATCACCAAGGCCCTCTCGGCGCGGTCGACCGGCGCGGTGTTCGAGGCGCTAAAGAAGATGGCCGCCGCCGGCTACGCCACCCACCACATCGGCCCCCACCGGTTCCAGATCACCCAGGCCGGAATCGACGCCGCCGGGAGGATGCCACCGCCTGCCCCGCATACACCCCGCCAAGGACGTCGCGGGGCAGGTCGACGGCAGCCGGTCACCCGCCCCAACGGGGACCTGTACTTCCCGCGCAAGCTCGCCGGAGCCACCGATGTGGACGTCCTGCGCCGGCTACGCGACAAGCGTATCCCGGTGCTGCTCTACGGGCCGCCGGGCACCGGCAAGACCGCCCTGGTCGAGGCCGCGTTCCCCGACCTGCTCACCGTCGCCGGCACCGGCGACACCGTCGTCGAGGACTTCCTCGGCACCTTCATCCCCCTGCCGGATGGCGGGTTCGAGTACGTGTACGGGCCCCTCGTGGTCGCGATGCGCGAGGGGCGGGCGCTGCTCGTGGACGACGCCACCCTCATCCCCCCGAAGGTCCTCGCCGTGCTCTACCCGGCGATGGACGGCCGCCGAGTGATCACCATCCCCGGGTACCGCAACGAACGGGTGGAGGCCGTCGACGGGTTCTACGTGATCGCCGGCCACAACCCCGGCGTGCACGGCGCCATCCTCACCGAAGCCCTCGCCTCGCGGTTCGACGTGCACATCGAGGTCACCACCGACTGGGACCTCGCCCGCCACCTCGGCGTCCCCACCCCCGCCGTAAAGGCCGCGATCGCGCTCAACGCCGACCTCGCCGCCGGGCGCATCGGGTGGGCGCCGCAGCTGCGGGAGCTGCTCGGCTTCGCCCGCGTCCGCAAAACCCTCGGCCTGCCCGCCGCCGTGGCCAACCTCGCCGGCCGCGCCCCGGAGGACGACCGCGAACACGTCCTCGCCGCGCTGCGGCAGCACTTCGGCACCGACATCACCGCGCTGACCCTCGGCAAGCAACGCTGACAAGGAGAACTGATGCCGCACCCTTCCCAGCATCTGCAGCCCGGCCCGGCAACGCCTGCGGTCGGGGATCCGGACTGGCAGGTGTGGAGCGACGCCTGGACCCGACACGTCCCCACCCTGACCGGCCGCACCGACCTGACCGTCACCGTCGCCGCCGGCGCCGGCGGCGGCGCACCCGCCTGCTGCTACCCCGACGCCGGCCGCATCGAAGTCGACGCCACCTACATCGGCACCCCCGACGTCGCCAACCCCCGCCGCGCCGGACACAAACGACTCGTGCCGACCGCCTACGGGCTGCTCGTGCACGAGGCCGCGCACGCCGCGCACAGCCGCTGGCGCACCCCACCCGGCACCCCACCGATTGTGGCCGCCGTCGCCGAGCTGTTGGAGGAGTCCCGCATCGAGCACCGGCAGCGCAGCCGCCGCCGCGCCGACCGACGATGGCTGCGGCACACCGTCACCACC
>JAEYGD010000091.1 GCA_023402505.1 Actinomycetes bacterium | reverse complement strand
CCGCCTGATGGCCGCCCGCCTCGCTGGCGAGGACATCGAACCGCAAGGCCCCATCGAGACCGAAGCAGCCCGACGCCTCGACGACGAACTCAACCCGAAGTAGCCCTCCAGTTACCCAACACTCTCTCAGACGTGCGGAGGTTGCCGGCCGGGGGCGGTGCGCTGGTGGACCGTTGGGACCATCGGCGCACGATGCGGGTCACGGACGCGGCGCGGGCGGGCGGCTCCGCTGCTCGCCGACGCGGTGTCGTTCGCGCTCTCCACACTGCTCGTACGGTCGCTGCCCGCCGCGTACCGGCCCGTGCCGGAGGCTGGCCAGGATGAGTTGTCTCTCGAACGCACCGCGGCGGTCGTCGCGTCCAGCGTCACCGCGCCGCCACGCACCAGCGCCAGCGCGTCACGCAGCCGTGGATTGCTCAGTTCCGCCCGGGCCGCGTGATAGGGCAGCTCCCGATGGAAGTACGCGGCCTCCGCTGTGTCGTAGCCGACCCGGCCCGCGGTGCCCAGCCGGGTGAGTGCCGCGCGCACCCGGTCGGCCGGCAGTCCGGCCTGCACGGCGAGGTCACCGACGTCGATCCGCGGTTCCCCGGCGAGCAGCACGCTGAGCAGGTCGGCGTCGGCTTGCGCGTCGGAACCGGCAACTGGTCCAGCACCGCGCCTTCGCCGGAGAAGCTGCGGGAAACCTGCGGCGAGAGCATCAGCGTCAGGCGCACGCCGGCGAGCTCCACCTCCCAGGCACTGGCGGTGAGCGGGCTGCCGCTGGTGACCGCGGGACCGTACAGCCGCAGGGTGCGGGCGTGCCGCAGCACGCGGTCCAGCGCCGCCAGCCGGGCGGGTCCGGGCAGGCAGACCGCACCGCGTCGCCGGCGGCCACTTCCGCGCGCAGGTCGAACGTCGACGCGATCACCTGCGATGACCGAGATCAACATCCTCCACATCAGTGCCTACGAGCGTGACCTCATGAGAGCGCATCGCCCCGACGTCAAAGGCCGCTACGTGGTGATGGGCCGCGCCTGGACGTGGACGCCGGTGTACCCCTACGGCTGCGACCGCATCGCCGGCCACATCCCCGACGCCGGAACCGCCTGACCGGCCTGCCGGCGGCAGGCCGGATGATCACAGGGTCAGCCGGTACCACATGTCGGCGGTAACCAGATGCAGGACGGATCCGCGCCCGATCGCCGTCACCCGGTCCGGCAGCGGCGCCCCGTCGGGCAGCACCAGCCGGTACTCACCCGCGGCCCGCATCTGCGCGTCGGCCAGGTCACCGACGACGAGCCGGTCATGGTGCGGTCCGTACCCGCCGAGCAACCCGACCCGGGTGCCGCTGACCACCAGTGCTTTCGCCCCGTCGACCTGGTTGCGCCAGCCCGTGATCGGACCGTTCTGGATCTGCACGATGGGGAAACCCGTGTAGTAGCAGGTCCACGCCGCGTCGTCGGTCACGTTGAGGGCATAGCAGTCGCTGATCGCGCCCCACTGGTTGTCGACGTGCGACGGGAATCGCCACTCGGGTTCCAGGTCGGGGGAGAAGCGGACCAACCCGCTGCTGCCCACCGGTTCGGCGCCGTTGGCACTTCCCCAGCCGTAGTTGCCGTAGACGCCCTCGTCGAAGTACCCCACCCACACCTGCCCAGAGGTGGTGGCGAAGACGTGTTCGATGCCGTCGCCGAGCGTTGCCCGGGCCTCGACGCGTCCGGTGCTGTCGTAGACCACGGCGTTGCGGTCCGGGCCGTCGGCCCGCCACCGACACCGTGCCCCGACCACCAAGACCCGCCCGTGCGGCAAGGGCTGGACCACCGGGTGAGCCAGCGTCAGCCCGGCCAACGGCGTGACCTCGACCGTTTCGCCTGTCTGCCGGCTCACCCGGGCAGTCACGGGCCGGCCGGTCGTCGGGTCGGGAAAGATCGCCCAGCCCGGTTGCGTGGTGACCGACTGAAACGCCTGCTCGTCGTCGCCGGTTGACCACAGCGCTACCAATTCGCCCCCGGGCCCGATCGATACCGACACCAGCTTGTCGTCGCGCGCCGGACGTACCAGCGGCACACCCTTCTCAAGGATCCACGTCGGCAACGTGCGACCGGTCTGCTTTTCGCTGCGCCGCCTGCCCTTCCATCCCTTCACCCCGACACCTCACCACCTGACGTTGCCACCACGCCAACCGTTTCGGCACCCGTGGTGTGGACGTCGTAGCGCGGGCGACCCGGGTCCCGACAGCGAACCGGGGGTCGATGGTTTCTTCGGCTTCGTTCCGGGCCTACAAGACCCATGCCTACAGCTGCGCCAGACCGGGTCTGGTCTCCGCGAAGCCGCGAACCCAGCGCTCTGGCAGGGGCACCTTCTTCTTCACCAGCGACCCGTCGACCGTGGTGACGGCAAGCTCGTCCGGACCGACGCGCAAGTGCAGCGGATCGCTCGACGCGATCCGCGACAACGCGAGCCGAAACGGATCGTTGATGTACGGAAGTAAGACTCTGTAGCGCTGAGTGGCTAGACAGAAAGAAGCCCTCTAGCGGCTGTTAGGCCTGCTAGAGGGCTGTCTGCGCGCCCGAAGGGACTCGAACCCCTAACCTTCTGATCCGTAGCCCGAACCCACCAGATGCTCTCTACGCTGCGTAACTGCAGCTTCGGGCGTGTTGCTCGATGCTGATGCGTACTCAAACGCGCGGCTGAGTATCTGCTGGTCAGGGCGTTGCAGCATGTAGGAGCCGAGAGCCTGCCGCGAAGTCATCCACCATGCGTGGCGTTCTTTGCTGGTCCTGATCGGAACGTGCTGGCCAAGCGCTGAACATCCGAGCACCAACGGAGCACCATCACGGCTGGTAACCATTGACGGCCGACCAGCCGTAGCAGGACGACGACCGCAATGCGCCCGATAACGATGGCCCCGGCCACGAAGTTCAGGTGCAGGCCGCCTGTGGACGCATTGGGCATTGGCCCACGTTCCTCCGGTTCAACGGTCGATCATGAACTGCGGCCGAATAGAGCGGGTACGGGCCCCCTGCCCAGATCACCGATCCGCCCGGACGAAGTGGCTGACCTACGTCGCCTCATGGCCCCCGTCCGGCGAGCGCATGGCTTCCAACAGCGTTGCGTCCATGAGATCCCGCAGTTCATGACAGCTCATCGTGACCAGGAGTGTGGGCATGAACTCAGCGACCCGCATCTTTCGCACAGACAGGCCACGCAGTGTCACGACATGCGGCTGGCCTCCTACCGATCGAACAGAGCGTTGGCGATCGAAGCAGTCCCAGCCTCTTGCGTAAACCGACAGTGGTCATCTGCTTACTCATGAATGCTGCTTTGCTGCTTCCTTGCCAGGGAGTCCATAAGTAATTCATCCGTGGACTGCGGGAGCGGTCGCTAACGGCTCCCCCACCGGCGACCCTGTTGGCACCGTCAGCGCCTTACGGGCTATTGTTCCTGCTAGCTCACAGTGCACCCTGCTCGAAAGGAATGTGGGACGTGGCCAAGCAGATCATTCATAAGCTGGTCGATGACCTGGACGGCGGGGACGCTGACGAGACCGTCAAGTTCTCCCTCGACGGCGTTCAGTACGAGATCGACCTGTCGACCGCCAACGCCGAGAAATTGCGTGACGTATTCACGCCGTACATAGCAAACGGCAGGAAGGTCGGCCGGGGCGGCGTGGTCGTGGGTGGCCGAGCCGACCGCAGCCGGGGTGCCACCACCGACCGCGAGCAGAACAAGGCGATCCGCGCCTGGGCCAAGAAGGCCGGCAAGGACATCTCCGACCGGGGCCGGATCCCGCAGGAGATCGTCGACGAGTACCACGCGAAGGCAGGTCGCTGACCCAATCGAGTTGGCAGCGGCGCGGCGTCACCAGGGGAGGTCTGCCGTCGTCCTGCGGCTATGCGACGACTTGGGTTGCCTGCGCCCTACGCTACGGATGCTACGGCCCATCAATGCGAGTGGCTTCCTTATCGCCTAGAGGCGCCGCCTCGATTGCGGAGTGGACACGATGTCTCCTCGTCGTGCTCGACTGTTAGGACTGACCAGTGTTGTCCTAGTCACAGTCGATAGATCGGCCCCTAATTCCGAAAGAGTCCCCGACGCTCAGCCGATCATTACCACTCAAGCGCAGTTAACGAACATCTAGTCACTATCCGCTATCCGATCAGCCTGACCCTGCAGTTCATGCGCATACACATCCCAATCAGGGCCGAACGACAGAAGATCCGCCGCTGCCTCGCGCAGGATAGCCACGTCGTTAGGGCGCTGAAGGCAGGCCAGCCTAAAAGCCAGATTCCGAGCCCACGGCGGCATCGCCATCCAGTCTTCAGCAGCAATTTCACGTAGGACGGACAAGATTTCATCAGCTGGAGCAAAGGTGACTCGCTCGACAAATGTCCGCATCGCACCGACCTTGTCGTTCGGGTCGCCTTCTTGGCTAGCCGCAATCAGTTTCCTGGCAGCTACATCGAGGCCATGCACTGGCATCACCGCACCTCACTCCCAGCTGTGGTTCCAGTAGCTTGGAACATTGAATGCACCATCGGGCGTATTAGTCACACGATACCCAATCTTGGCACCACCCACGTTGACATACCTTTCGAGGGGCCCCCTGAAGCCCGACGTCCCTGGAACTGGAATCTGACCTCCGCTCGCCCTGAAGGCGTTCACGTCACGAGCAATCGTGGTCTCGATTTGATCTGCCGTCAGTGTTGCAGTCCGAAGATCATTCATTCCACTAAGGCCTTCATGAGCGCGGTTAAACCCATGCCCGGTATTGAACCTCCACGTCTCACCATCGATTTCTGCGGTACGCCGAAGGTCAAGTCCCGCACCCTTCGAAACGAAGTTAATGCATCCATTGGTGTTATGTACGAGTACTGGGGTGTTGCCGGCGATCACATAGTACGTGTGGGATTTTCAGCCCTGCCACGGAGCGTGACCTACGTTTCATGGCTTTCACCTGGCCCTTCATGTGCGGTACCGGCTCACTCCGTCGAGGCGTGCCGATATTGACGGCGACGGTGACGGCAACCTGGAGAGACGTACGCGGCCGACCCAAGGTCATCGGCGTTGCCAGGCCGACAAACATCCGGTCCGCGTCGACGCCTCTGGTATAGCAGTCGCTATACTTTAGGGCATGGCGACCGACGAGTGGGAGATCTACCTCGTCAGCGAGGTACGTGAGTGGATGGACAGCCTCGATCCACTCACCCACGCCCGCGTGGTGCAGGCCATCGACCTGCTCGCCCAGGCCGGGCCAGGGCTGGGCCGGCCGCTGGTCGACACGATCCACGGCTCGTCGATCGCCAACCTCAAAGAGTTGCGCCCCGGCACCGTGCGGATCCTGTTCGCCTTCGACCCGTGGCGCTCCAGCATCCTGCTCGTCGCCGGAGACAAGGCTGGACGCTGGCAGCAGTGGTACACCGAAGCGATCCCCCTGGCCGAGCAACGCTACGAGATCTACCTGAAGGAACGCGCCGAGGAGGAGGACAAACAGCCATGAGCAGCTACGCACGCTGGCGCGACATCCGCAGCGCCCACGTCGAGCGCGCCGGCGGCGAGCAGGCCGTCGAAGCGGGCAAGCAGGAACTCCTCGCCACCGTGGTCGGACACCGCCTCGCCGAGGTCCGCCGCGCCCGCGGCCTGACCCAACAGCAGGTCGCCGACCGCATGGGCGTCACCAAAGGCCGCGTCTCCCAGATCGAACAAGGCAAGATCTCCGGCCAAGACGTCGTAGCCCGCTACGCCGCCGCCCTCGGCGGACGCCTCCACCAGGCGATCTACTTCGACGACGGCGACATCGCCGCCATCGCATAGCCCAGCCCACGATCCCGCCCAGCCAAGATCCGACTGGCTCAAATCTGCTCTACCTAATCAAGTGCGGCCCGGCCATCGCCGGGCCGCGCGCACGCGCTACGGCCTACGGCCCCGCGCGCACGCCCACCAACACCGAGCCGGCAACCACCAGCACCCGGACGATCCGCCGGCCGAGGGCCGTGACGATCCCTTTACCAACCACACACGGCGAATGCTTCCGGGGATCGACGCCGCACCGCTGCGCGGCGCGCCATCGGATACCACTTCCGTCACGATTCCGGCAGCCGCAATCCATCGATGAATCGACATCTCATGCGGGCGTTTGACGGCAACCGTGACGGCAACCCAGGCGGACCGCAGCGCCCAAGAAGAGCCCATCGCCACTTGCAGTGAGATGCGCCAGCCCTCGCCCACGCGCAAAACTCACCGCCGGAAGGGCTCCACGTCAGCCCACTCCCAGTTTGCTCCCGCACCTTTTTCTTCATCGATAATCATCCGAAGCAAATCGTCAACATTCGCGTCGGGTGGTACGTCCACTGCGATATGGCGATCGCCACTCCACTCGTACAGGAGACCTGCCGCGCGAGCGACTGCCTCAATCCTCAGGCCCGCTTGACCAACATCTTCCCGCCCTCGACCCTGACCCAAAAGAACTCGCAATGCCCTATTCCCGGAGGGTCGGACAATCTCGGAGACAAACGAGCCATCTGGCGTCGCGCGAACCGTATCTCTGAGAGCTAGGCCATAGACACGGAACGGAATGCAGCAAAGCTCGAAAAGTGCATCACCCAGTTGACGGAGCCACACCTGTTCAAAAAGGTCAGGAAACCCAAAAGGCTTGAGGTCCACTTGGGCAATGTAGTTGCTCTCTTCTCTCAATGCTGGCGAATCGTGCGTAATGAACCTCATGACAGCTCCGCCTCCCAGGCTCTACCAGCGGAAACCTGGCTGCGCCAACGTTTGCAACCTTCACCCGCGCGCAACTTCCGCTGAACGACCAAGCACCGCCGACAAGCGCAAGCCTGGCGGGCGATGGAGATCACATCGCCCGCCAGGTCCGCACGTCTCGAATCCTAACCCATCGCTAGCGCATTCCGGATGGCCACCAAGGCGGTGGCCACGGGCCAGTATAGTTCGGCGGTGGATTCACCGGGGCCACTCTTGCCCCCTTAGAGCTATTGCAGAATGTGCAGGCAGGAGTCGTATTTGCGTCGGTAAGATCGCCGCCCCTGCTGCGCGGCTGCACATGGTCAATCGACGTAGCCGGATTGGCCCTGCAGTACGAACAGAGAGGCCCAGTACTTCCAGGCGCAGCATTCACGCCCACGTCGTAGTCCCGCAACATGCTGGGCGGAATGCGCTGCCCAGCGCCTGGACCGCCGCTTGAACCAGCCGGAATATCGTAGATCGGTTTGCCGCCGGGCCCGCAACCAAACGGAGTATTGGTGTTGTGTACGAGCACCGGCGTGTTGCCGGCTAGCACATAGTACGTGTGGAGGCCGGCGACGGTCAGGTTGTAGGCCATGCCTCGGCGGGTGCTGCTCCAGTCGAGGCCACCGACAGCCACCGTTGTTCCGTCGGCTGCCAGCAGCAGGTCACCGGTGTCGAGTGTTTGGCTGTCCTGCCATTGCTGGTCCGTCTCATTCCAGAACGGATGGTCCTCAGTCGTAGTCACGGCACCCCCGTCGACTTGGAGGTCTATCAGTTGATCCGCGTGGACCCAGAGGTGGGTTACTTTGCGGGCTCCCTCCTCCCCGGTCTCCGGATCGGTGGCCATCACGAGGTCGCCAACCTCAATGTCCTTGATCGGCTTGGTGCTGCCGTCCGCCATGAGGACTTGGGTGTCGCCGCTGAAGCTTCGCAGGCATGCGGTGGCTGCTGCCCTGGCCGTCACTAGTCGGGCTGCGACCGTCTCGGCACCGGCGAGTAGCCAGTTGGCTATCTCCCCTGATCAAGATGGCGCGCCCGAAGGGACTCGAACCCCTAACCTTCTGTACTCAACTCCGCCTGGCCCGACCCTTGGCCACCGACCTACGCCGCCCCTGGGAGCGACCCGCCCCACCCGGGCGGCTCACCCCCGCCCGCGTCCGCCGCGGGTTCCGGAACCTCCGACCCACCAGCGCCCTGCCCGCCAGTGCGCCGAAACCCGGCAGACCCGGCCCCGGACGGCCACCCGGCTCCCGCAACCGCCGGCCCGCACCCCACCACGACGTCGGCAAAACCGTCAAGCGAGACTTGACCATCGCAGCACGCAAGCAACGCGAGGGTTAAAGATCAAGCTTAGTCCTCAGGAGGAAGCAGTCGTAGGCCTATCGACGCCAGTTTCAAGTGGCCATCCCTTGCTGCTTCTAGGGCGTGCCGGCCTACACGGAAGGAATTGTCAACACCCATCCGGCGAGGCACCCCGTCCACTGGGCCACCTTTGTGCAGCCCGCCTACGGTTAAAGCCATCAATACCTTCCAACAACCCTTGACGAAGGCCGCCATGTCAGGTTCTCGCGTCGTATCGTTAGATGAGGCCCATCTGCCAGCGTCAAGTATGTCACCTCGCAGCGTGCTCCGTATCCATTGCACCACCGGCCCCACCTGAGGTCCATCGATCACGCCGTTCTGTCGAACACTAACCGGCAGCGTCGGATAGAGTTCTGGATTCCAAATCGCCAACACGTCGCTACAGCTGGACAGATCAGCGCATACAGGCGGGTCGGCGGGTGAACGCCAAGCTCGATTGTCCAAGATCTGGACCTGCGGGAACGCCCGCCGCAAGGCATCAACGATTTCGCGCTCATCGGCGGGCAACAGTAGCAACTCTGCCTGCTTAATAAACCTAGCCATCTCCGCCACTTCCAAGAGGTCGATCGAGCGCTTGACGCAAGCTTATCAGAGCGCGCGTCATCTCCTAATTCGCCCTCCAGGCTTGGGGATCATAATGACGGGTCCCCGCCCCCAATCGGCGATATCTATCGCGGCCTCCAGCTCACGCTTGGTTGGCCCGCCTTTCTTGTAAGTATCGACCGTATTGACATAGACTTTTGATCCGTCAGGCAAGCGGAAGCTAAGATCCGGAAAACGCCTACGGCCGGAGCCACCGGGGTCACGGACGGCGCGTTCCTCCAGCTTCTCTCCGCTCGCTCTGTCGCGGCCTCCCGCCTCGTGAATCCAATCGGAATTCAGATCGAGTAGCTCGTCTCGCACCTCATCCAATTGCTTCCGGGTTTCTTCACTTCCGCGGCGACCTCCCTTACCCTTCTTATCACCACTATCCGACTTTGACTTCCCCGCCTTTGCGCTCTTTGATGGTTCCGATGACCGCTTGTATTTGACCTTGGCAGTACGAGCGGATTGCCTTGAGCCCTTGCTGGTTGTTCGCTGCTGCTTCGCGCGAGTGGCCTTTGCGTTAGCTCTCGCCTGCTTTGCCGCCTTCTGCATGGCACGGTGCGCTAGGGATCTGGTTTTGCCGATGGTCCTGGCGACGCGAGCGATCCTAAATGCGCTCAGTGCGCCCGACTTGGCACGGTTGCCGCCGCGTACTCCGGCTTTGGCGGAGCGGAAGGGAGCGAAGCTGCCGATGCTGGTAGAGCCAGTTGCGCCGCGGGGTCCGCCGCCTCCGCCTACGCCGCCGTGTTCCATTCGGCGCAGACCGTCGGGGTCGGCGTATCGGTTGGGGTTGTTTCCGGAGTAGGTGTAGGCGTTGAGGGTGGGGGGGGCGGCGTAGTCGATGAGGGGGTCGACGGTCAGGAATCGGCCGGTGGTGGGGTCGTATTGGCGGGCGCCGAGGTTGGTGTAGCCGGTGGGGTCGTTGACACCGCCGACGAAGCCTTTGTCGTCGGGCCATGCGGTGGGTGGGGCGCCGCGGTGTTCGCCGTAGGGGGTGAGGCGGCGGCGGGTGGGATTGAGGGTGGTGGCGTTGATGGCGAGTTGGATGGTGCCGTGGTGGTTGCCGGCCATCCAGGACAGTCCGTCGGTGGTGCGGACGGCGTTGGGGTAGTAGCGGGTGGCGGTGACCTGGCCGGTGGTGTGGCTTAGGTGGTACTCGGTTTCGCCGACGTAGAGGATCTTTTCCGTGCCAGGGTTGTCGGCGATGAGACGTCCGCCGGCGGCGTCGTAGATGTAGGTGTGGGTGGTGGTGCCGTTGACCAGTTCGGTGAGGTGGCCTTCGGCGTCGTAGGTGAGGGTTTGGTTGGGCTTGGCGGTTTCGGTGCGGGTGGTGAGGTAGCCGCCGTTGTCGTAGGTGTAGCTGGTGGTGGGGCCGCCTCCGTTGGTGGTGATGCCGGTCGCGGCGTGCGGCCGGGGTGAGCCGGGAGTGGGGTAGGTGTAGGTGCGTGTGGTGTCGCCGGTGGCGGTGTGGCGGGTGTCGGTGAGTCGGTTGCCGGTCTTGTCGTAGGTGTAGGAGTGCCAGTAGGGGTCGGCGCCGCCGACGATGGTTTGGCTGGGGGTGGCTTGGCAGGTACCGGCGGTGGTGGTCCAGGCCTCGGTGAGTTGCTGGAGGTAGTCGTAGCCGAAGCATTGGTTGGCCACGGTGGTGGCGCCGCTGGTTTCGGTGATGGCGGTGATGTTGCCGTCGGGGTTGTAGGTGTACTGCTCGGTGAGTTTCTCGTCCCAGGTGTCGGGGCTGGTTTGGTTTTCGGTGTGGACCTCGGATCTGGTGAGGCGTCCGGTGGCGTCGTCGATGGTGGTGGTGAGGCGGGCGCGTTTGGTGCCGGAGCCGAGGATCTGTCGGTGGGGTGCGCCGTGCCAGTGGTATTGGACGCTGGCGAGGTAGGTGTCGAGGCCGGTGACGCTGGCGGGGTAGCCCTGGTTGGTGTAGGTGGAGGTGACGGTTTCTGCGGGCAGGCCGCCCTTGGCGGGCAGGTCCATGGTGGCCAGGGCCCCGTTGGGGTGGTAGCCGTAGCCGGTGGTGTAGGTGCCGGCGAGAGCGCCCTGGCTGGCGGGGATGGTGTGGGTGAGGCCTTCGGGTTGGTAGAGGTCGGTGTAGCCGGTCACCTGCTGGACGTAGCTGCCGGTGGTGTGGTGGCGGGTGGTCGAGGTGAGTTCGCCCTTGGCGATGGTGTCGTAGACCCAGGACGCGCGCAGCGCGCCGGTGGAGGTGTCGTCGCGTAGGGCGGTGAGCCGGCCGAGTGGGTCGTAGGTGCGGTGCAGGACCTCGCCGCGGCCGTCGGTGGTGGTGGTGAGTTGGTCGTTGTTGTCGTAGCCGAAGGCGCGTTGGCCGGCGTCGGGGTCGGTGGATGCGGTGAGGCGGTCGAGCCGGTCGTAGGTGTGGGTCCAGGTGTTGCCGGCCGCGTCGGTGACGGTGGTGAGCCGGTCGAGGCGGTCGTAGGCGTAGGTGGTTTCGTCGTAGGCGCCGCTGGGCCCGCTCCCGTGGTATTGCCGCAGCGAGACGGTGCGGCCGTTGGCGTCCTCGATGCTGGTGCTCGGGATTCCGCCGGCGGGTGGGTCGACGTTGACGCGGTCACCGTCGTAGGTGATGGCGGTGTGCCACTTCTCGGTGTTCAGTGACCACAGGGCGTCGCGGGTGAGGTCTTCGGTGCCGTCGTAGGTGTAGCGGCGCTGGGTGGGCACGTCGGCGTCGGCGAACGTCACCAGGGTGCTGGTGGGGGCGCTGGTGCTGTTGTAAAAGGCGGATTCTTTGATGGTCAGGCCGCGGGAGTCGTAGCGGAGGTCGCCGATGACGCGCTTGCCGTCGGGTGCGGTGGCCTGGGTTTGCCGCAGCCGCAGGTGTCCGTCGTAGATTTCGAAGCTGCTGATCTGGTTGCCGTTGGGGCCGAGGACCTTTGACTGGACGTAGTTGGCGACGGTGGGGCTGTCGGTGCCGTAGACGTACTCCTCGTTGGGTGTCTGGGCGGTGGTGCGGCCGGGCAGCCATACCTTGAGCAGCCGGCCCAGCGGGTCGTAGCTGCCGGTGGTGGTCTTGCCGTTGGCGTCGGTGACGGTCATCGGAAGACCCCGCGGGTTCAGGGTCGTGGTGGTGGTGTGCGCCGCCGGGTTGGTTTCGGTGACCTGAGTGACTGGACCGCCGCTGGTGGGGGTGTATGCGGTGGTGGTGGTGTGGTTGAGGGCGTCGGTGTCGGTCAGTACCCGGCCGGTGGAGTCGTAGGTGTGCCTCGTGCGGGTGATCCAGGTCAGGGCGCTGCCCGCTGCACCGGACAGCGCGTCGGTGCGGGTGGTAAGCCCGCGGTTGCCGATCGCGCCGAGGGTGGTGGTGTTGTCGTAGTAGGTGCGGGTGCCGGAGAGCACGTCGTTCGGGCCGGGTGTGGCGGCGCAGTTGGTGGTGACGGTCTCGGACGGGAAGTCGATCAGCCATGCGGTGGTGTTGCGCGCGTACTGGTAGCTGGTGCACGTGTCGTCGCTGCCGCTGGCTACGTCACCCTGGTCCTCGACGCGGGTGAGGGTGCCGTGGGTGGTCTCGTAGGTGTTGACCGTGCGGGTGGTGCGCCACGCCGAGGAACCGGCAAGCCATGTCATGTTCCGCACGGTGGTGGGCTCGGTGTAGTAGGCGTACGCGTTCGACGGCTGGGCGAGGTCGACGGCGGACTGGCGGTGCGCGGTGCGGTGCTGCCACGGCGTGGTGATCGTCTTGGCGCGGGCCGCTCCGCCAGCGCCGTCGAACTCGATCTCCTCGTGGAGCATGCCGGCGAGGTGGGAGTGGTCCTCGGTCACCTCACCCAGCGAGTTGTTGATCTTCGCGTCGCGGGCCGTTTCACCGGAGTCGGTGCGGTCGCCGTCCATGCCCCGGAAGTACAGGGAGCGGGTCTGCGACTGGGTTTGCCCGGTTGCACCGGTGGTGACGGTGACGGTGGGCCAGCCCCGGAAGTCCGACCACGTCCGCTTCTCCAACGGAGTGCTCCAGGTCCCGGCACCGTCGCTGTGATGCCACAGCACCGGGGTGGAGGAACCGCTGGTCGAGTAGGCGTAGGTCTCTTCCATGTCGGGGCTGCCACCGACGAGGTCTTTCTCCACGACCTTGGTGACCCGGTACTTGTTCCACCATGACCAGCCCGATTCAGGGGCAAGGGGCGGGTAGTAGTACTGCGGGAAGCAGCGCTTGGCGTTGTTGTCCGGGTCGGCCTGGGAGCTGATGGTGCAGTCCGAGCCTTCGTAGGTCACGGCGGTTTCGCTGCCGTGCTCGTCGGTGACGCGGGTGATGCGGTAGCGGTTCACCACCGGTACACCGGCGGACACGTTGTGGTCGGTGCGGTTGGCGTATCGGGTGCCACCGAACTCGATGCGGGGCAGGGCCTTCGTGCCGCCGTCTCGGCCGGTGCGCACGATGGTGGCCAGCCACAACGCGGGGCTCACGGCCGTCTCGCCGGTGGACGGGAACTGGTGCGTCACCACCCACTCGTCCATTGGCGTGTGCGCTGAACCGCTGCGCACCTCCGCGGTGACCTTCGACAGGCGCTTGGAGGTCCAGAACGATGGCGAGACGTTGCCGGCGCAGGACGTGGCACCGGTTGCGCAGTGCAGGTCCCACGGAGTGTCCGGCCAGTTCGCCGCCGTCGGCGTGGACCCGGACCAGCACGACGTCAGGCACCGGTCGGCGACGGTGAACAGCACCCGCATCGGCGCGACGCCGGTCACTTCCTGCCCGACCCGGCTGCCGTACTCGATCCGGTCCAGCCAGCCGCCCCGCTCATACACGGCCGTGGTGTTGGCGTTGTTCGCCAGTCCTGTGCGGGCCTGGTCCCGGCTGTACCAGTAGGACATGGAGTTCTGGTGCGGGTCCACGACGTGGTCGAGGTTCCACCGCCACGCCTGCGAACAAGAGGCCGATGTGAAGCCGCCGCTGCGCCAGCAGGGCTCGCCGACGCTGTTGCCGAAGACCGGAACGGTCCATACCGAGCCGGTCTCCCGCTGCCCGTCCTGCCAACCGGGCAGGCGGGTACGACCGAAGTAGTACTGCACGCCGTCGGTCGTGGTCAGCCGCCAATGCTCACCGTTGTCATCGCCGTTCTTCAAACGCACTGGCGCTGTGACGTTGACCGAGGATCCGGTTTTCCAACCTCCGGTGCCGTTACCCGCGAGCAGCAACACGTCCTTGCTACTCGCTTGGCGCCACAGCAGGTCCGCTTTGCCGTCGCCGTCGTGGTCTCCGCCGGACAGGCTGATGTCCGCACCGCCCATGCCGGTGGCAATCTGCGTTCCGCCGCCGATCCACCCGCCGGCGCCGTTACCCGGTACAAGACCAAGTTGTACGAGCTGTTACGGGAGATAACGTCCGTGTTGCCGTCGCCGTCGAAATCCCCCGGCGACAGCACATCGATCGCAGCGTTCCAATCCATCCCGTCCTGGAGCAGCTCAATGCGGCTGCCGTCATCGTCGGCCAGCCGCCACGCCCCCGTCGCGGTGTCCCGTACCAGCTCGCTCGACCGGCCCTGCCATACCAGCGTCGCGTTGTCCTGCCGCCAACACAGATCACCCGTGGCGTTGGTATAGGTCGGCGCGGGAAGCTGATCATCCTTACACGACCGGTAGGACCGCTCGATGTAGCCGGGCTCGTAACTCCACCCCTCACCCAACCACGACGTCTGACCGTTCTCCGCGTTCGTCCGACCATCGACAGCACCAGACGAGTACGCAAACTCGATATCCGGCTCCAGCCCACCGGGCGACGGCGGCACGTCCAACGGATACGAATAGCTGAAGTCACCCGAAGACTTGCCGGCCTGCCACCCCGAAGACGCCGCCAACGAAGTCTTCGCGAACGACCCGGTCTCGCTGTCCGTGCCGGCCGCCACCGCGACCAGCGCCCCCGCCGTAGCCTCAGCGCCCAACCGAACAGACGCGAAGTCATCAGCCGGCGCCGCCGCCACGTCAACCGCCGCCGACAACACCCCCGCCGTCACGTCGTTGGTCGTCTTCAGAACCTCGTCCACACCACAACTGGTCACCACCTCGGCCTTCCGGCACGGCTTCAACCGCACCAGCCGCAGCCGCGACGCCCAGTCCGCGCCGAACGCCTCCCGGAAGCCGGAGTAATCAACCTCCACCCGCACCCGGGCACGGCTGGCGTCGCTGTCGACCCGGTCCAACCGCAGCAACACAGGAACACCCGCCGCCGCAGCCTCACCCCGGTCCGCCACCCGCACCCGCAACTGCTCCGGCGTCGACGAAGATGCCTCGGCCGCCAGCCGGACCGGCAGCCCACCCACCCGGGTCCTGCCCTCGCCCGGACGACTCGCAGCGCTCGCGACCTCGACCACCGCCGAGCCCGCCGAAGGCAACTCGGCAGACCCCCGGCCCCAGCGCTGCTGATCAGACTGGGACACCGACCCGTCACGCACCGGCAGCTTCCGCACCGGAGCCGAACGATCCTTCACCGCCTCCGATGGCCGAGACGGTGCGGCGAGCCCCGGCGTCGCGGGAACCAACGTCACCGCCAGCAACACCGCCGCAGCCAACGAACCGCGGCGAATCGCCTTCTCCAGCCGCGCGAACACAGACGACGCAGCAACGTCCTCGACCACCGGGACCTCCAGCAGCAGCCAGCAAGTGATCGCGAACGATAGAAGATCGTCACACCAAGGTCAACAGGCGTCACAAGCTGTGAGGACGAACATCATGAATCGCCCAGAACCCCGCGGGATACATACACCGCGTTGGCGTGCCTCCGACACGACGGCGCATGCTTCGAAAGCTCGTTGCGGCTGACACTCGGGCAGGACGCCGCCATAGGAACGGACCGGCAGCATACGAAGCCTTGACGAAAGCATCCGGCTGACCGCCGCGGCAGCCCGATCAACCAGCAGCCCTCGGCCAGCCGCCGACGGACGATCTCGCGGCAACCAATCCAGTCGAGGCGGGATAGCCGGGTCTGCACCCGCATCCACGAGCTGTCCGGCCTTGCGGAAGACCCCCGCGCGGGCAGGGACGAGAGCCCCCGACTCACTCGGGCCGCGGCCCGTACGGAAGAACCCCGCGCGAGCGGGACGAGCCCGCCCGGCCGCGCGGGTACGGCACCCGCGGCGGAAGACCCCCGCGCGAGCGGGGACGAGATGGCCGCTGCCACCTCGGCCATGACGAGCACCGGAAGACCCCCGCGCGGGCGGGGACGAGTCCACGTGCCGTAACCGGTGGTGGTGGGCATGGGGAAGACCCCCGCGCGGGCGGGGACGAGTCAGCCTGGACCCAGGCCCCGAGGATGAACCGCGGAAGACCCCCGCGCGGGCGGGGACGAGGAGCCGTGGGTGCTCGTGGCCTGGGGCCACCAGGGAAGACCCCCGCGCGGGCGGGGACGAGGGGGATGCCAAGTGCGGCCCGGATGACGGTATCGGAAGACCCCCGCGCGGGCGGGGAC
>JAEYGD010000089.1 GCA_023402505.1 Actinomycetes bacterium | reverse complement strand
CCGAGCCGTGCGTGGATGTGCTCGACAAGGCATGCATCGAGGAGTGCCCGGTCGACTGCATCTACGAGGGCAACCGGATGCTCTACATCCACCCCGACGAGTGCGTCGACTGTGGTGCCTGTGAGCCCGTGTGCCCGGTCGAGGCGATCTTCTACGAGGACGACGTCCCGGAGCAGTGGAAGGACTACACCGCGGCCAACTACGAGTTCTTCGAGGACCTGGGTTCGCCCGGCGGTGCCTCCAAGATCGGCAAGGTGGAGAAGGACGCGACCTTCGTCGCGGCCCAGCCGCCGCGCGGAGAGGGCCACTGAACCGGCCCGCGCCGGTCTCGGCTCGGCTGCCCGAGTTCACCTGGGACACCCTGGACGCCGCGGCCGCCCTGGCCGCGGCGCATCCGGAGGGCCTGATCAACCTCTCCATGGGCACGCCGGTCGACCCGGTCCCCCCGGTGATCCGGCAGGCCCTGGCCGACGCGTCGGACGCGCCGGGCTACCCGCTGACGGCCGGCACGCCCGCCCTGCGGGACGCCATCGCGGCCTGGGTGGCCCGGGCCTGCGGGGCCGGCGTGGACGGCCTCGGCGTACTGCCGACGGTCGGCTCCAAGGAGTTGGTCGCCTGGCTGCCGACGCTCCTCGGGATCGGGCCGGGCGACGTGGTGGTGGTGCCCTCGATCGCCTACCCCACCTACGAGGACGGGGCCCGGCTCGCCGGCGCCACCGTCATCCGGGCCGACTCCCTGACGGCCGTCGGCCCGACCCCCCGCGTCCGCCTGGTCTGGGTGAACTCGCCGGGTAACCCGACCGGCCGGGTGCTGCCCGCTCCCCACCTGCGGAAGGTGGTCGACTGGGCCCGGGAGCGCGGCGCGGTGGTCGCCAGCGACGAGTGTTACCTGCCGTTGGGCTGGGCGGCCGAGCCGGTCTCGGTGCTGTCGCCCGAGGTCTGCGGCGGGTCGTACGAGGGTGTGCTGGCGGTGCACTCGCTGTCCAAGCGCTCCAACCTCGCCGGCTACCGGGCCGGCCTCGTGGCCGGCGACCCGGCGCTCGTCGCCGAACTGCTCAAGGTGCGCAAGCACGCCGGGATGATCGTGCCGGCGCCGGTCCAGGCCGCCATGGTGGCCGCCCTGCGCGACGAGCGGCACGCCGAGGAGCAGCGGGAGCGTTACCGCGCCCGGCGGGCCGTGCTGCACGCCGCGTTCACCGGCGCCGGGTTCACCGTCGAGCACTCGGAGGCCGGTCTCTACCTGTGGCTGACCCGGGACGAGGACTGCTGGGCGACGGTCGACTGGCTGGCCCGGCGGGGCATCCTGGTCGCGGCCGGCGCCTTCTACGGTCCGGCCGGCGCCCGGCACGTGCGCGTGGCGCTGACCGAGTCCGACGAGCACGTGGCGGCGGTCGCCGGCCGGTTGGCCGCCTGAGACCCGGCTGGCGCCGATGGCCGACGACGGCACCACCCGCCACCCGGAGCCGTACGCGGGTGTCCGCGCCGCCGTCGTGGGCACCGGCCTGATCGGCGGGTCGGTGCTCCTGCGGCTGCACCGGGCCGGCGTCGACGTCGCCGGCTGGGACCCCGATCCGGCCACCCGGTCGTACGCGCGCGGCCGGGGCATCGCCGTCCCGCAGACGCTGGACGAGGCGGTCGCCGGCCGGGATCTCGTCTTCTGCTGCGGTCCGCTGCCCACCCTGCCGGAGACCCTGCTGCGGGTGGCCGCGGCGACCCCGGCGGAGTGCGTCCTCACCGACGTCGGCAGCACCAAGGGCGCGCTGGCGGCCTTCGCGGAGCAGCACGGACTGCTCGACCGCTTCGTGCCCGGCCACCCGATGGCCGGCGCCGAATCCGCCGGGCTGGCCGCCGCCACGCCCACCCTGCTCGACTCCGCCGCGTGGGTGCTCTGCCCGGCGCCCGGCCCCGGGACGACCGCCTTCCGCCGGCTCACCGGGTTGCTCGTGGAGCTGTTCGGGGCGCGTGTCGTACCGCTGGCCCCGGCCGAGCACGACGCCGCCGCGGCACTGGCGTCGCACGTGCCGCACCTGCTCGCCGGCGCGCTGGCCGGTGCGGTAGACCGCGATCCGCTGCGCGAGGCGGTGCTCACCCTGGCGGCCGGCAGCTTCTCCGACGGCACCCGGGTCGCCGGCACCCCCGCCGAACGGACCGCGAACATGCTGCTCGGCAACCGGGAGCGGGTGCTGGCCGGGCTGGCCGGGGTCACCGCGTACCTGGCCGACCTGGCCGACGCGCTGCGGACGGACGACGCCGGCCGGCTGGCCGACCTGTACGCCGGGGCGGGGCGGGCCCGCGCCGCGCTCGGCGCCCGGGCGTACGCCGAGGAGGCGCGGGACTTCCCGGCCGGCGGTGACCACGCCGAGGAGGTCACCTGGCTGCGGGAGGTCGGCGCGGCCGGTGGGCACGTGCGCGGCTGCGACGTCCGGGCTGATCGCGTCTCCTACACCGTCCACCGTCCGCGGGTCTCCTGACGCGCCGGCGACCGCCGTGGCGGCCCGGCAGGCTCTAGGGTGGAACGCATGGTGGACGGACCGGTGGTGGCGGTGCGCGGCGAGGCGTACCGGGAGGTCCCGCCCGAGCTGGCCCAGTTCTCGGTGACCGCGATGGCGCGCGACCGGGACCGGGAGACCACGTTGAGCCGGCTGGCCGAGCGGGCCGCCGCGGTGCGGGTGCTCCTCGACGGGTACGGGTCGATGATCGAGCGGCGGGAGACCGGTGAGCTGCGGGTCCGGCCGGAGACCCGGCGGTCCGGGGAACGGGTGGTCGCGTACCACGGCAGCGTGAGCACGACCGTCACGGTCAGCGACTTCACCACGCTGGGGGAGCTGATGCTCCGCCTCGCCGACCAGGACCAGGTCGAGGTGGCGGGGCCGTGGTGGTCGCTGCGCCCGGACAGCCCGGTGCACCGGGAGGCCCGGCACGCCGCGATCGCGGACGCGTTGCGGCGCTCCCGGGAGTACGCGGAGGCGCTCGGCGCCCGGGTGACCGCGCTCGTCGAGCTGGCCGACGCCGACACCGACCGGCCGATGCTGGCCCGGATGGCGTACGCGGAGGTGGGTGGGACGCCGGAGCTGGATCTGGACCCGCGACCGCAGACCGTGCAGGCGGCGGTGCACGCCCGGTTCACGATCAGCGAGCCGGTCCTCGACTGATGGACACGGCCCGGGTCGTACCCGTCGAGGAGCTGGTGGCGCGTGCCCGTGCGCTGGCCGACGCCGGCCCGCGCCAGTTGCTGGGCATCGCGGGCGCTCCCGGCGCGGGCAAGTCCACGCTGGCCGAGCAGGTCGTGGCCGCGGTCGGTGCGGCGGCGCGGCTGGTCCCGATGGACGGTTTCCACCTGGCGCAGGCCGAGCTGGGCCGGCTGGGCCGGGCGGCGCGCAAGGGCGCGGTGGACACGTTCGACGCCAACGGGTATGTCTCGCTGTTGCGCCGGTTGCGGCGTCTGGAGCCCACCTCGGTGTACGCGCCGGAGTTCCGCCGGGACCTGGAGGAGCCGGTGGCGGGTGCGATCGAGGTGCCGCCGCAGGTGCGGTTGGTGGTAACGGAGGGCAACTATCTGCTGCTCCCGGACTGGCCGTGGGAGGAGGTCCGGGCCCTGTTGCACGAGGCGTGGTTCCTGGACCTGGACGCGGAGCTGCGGTTGCGCCGGCTCACCGCCCGGCACGAGGCGTACGGGCGTTCGCCGGAGGAGGCGCGGGCCTGGGCGCGCGGCACCGACGAGGCCAACGCGGCGCTGGTGGCCGCCACGGCGCACCGGGCGGACCTGGTGGTACGCCTCGCCGAGCCACCGCCGGCCTAGCGGCTCAGGCGAGTTCGCGGACCACCCGGGCGGGGTTGCCCACGGCGACGACGTTCGGGGGCAGGTCCTTCGTGACCACGGCGCCGGCGCCGACCACCGTGTTCTCGCCGACGGTCACTCCGGCCAGCACGATCGCCCCGCCGCCGAGCCAGACGTTGTCCCCGATGACGATGGGCTCGGCCGCCTCCCACTTGGCGCGCCGGGGTTCCGGCTCGACCGGGTGGGTGGGGGTGAGCAGCTGCACGTTCGGCCCGATCTGGACGTCGGCGCCGATCGTGATCGGGGCGACGTCGAGGAGGACGGCGTTGTAGTTGACGAAGCTGCGCGGGCCGATGGTGATCTGCGATCCGTAGTCGACGTAGAGGGGCGGCCGCACGTAGGCGCCCGCCCCGACGTCGCCGAGCAACTCGCGTAGCGCCTGTTCCCGTTCCGGCCCGGCGTTGCCGGTGGCGTTGAACCGTTCCATCGCCGCCGCGGCGCGGTCCCGGTCGGCCTCGATCTCCGGGTCGTCGGCGAGGTACGGCTCGCCGGCGAGCATGCGTTCCTTCATGGACGTCACCGGTCGATCATGCCGGAGGCCGTCGTCGAAATGTCGGCGGAACGTCATCTTCCGGACTACACATTGCATACCCGGTATGTAATTCTGATGGCCGTCAATGCGACTCCCGTAGATAGAACGCTCGACGAGGAGGATCCGTTGCACAGGAGAAGAAAATCCGTCGTCACCGGGCTCGTGCTCGCCCTCGTGGTGACCACGCCGGCCGCCGCCTCCGCCGCGCCACCGGCCGGGCCCGGGCCCACCGCCACGACGGCCACGACAGCCGCCCCGCCCGGCCGGTCCCACACCGTCACCCTGGTCACCGGGGACCGGGTCACGGTGACCGCCACCGGCCAGGCCGCGGTGCGACCCGGCCCCGGGCGGGACAACCTGCACTTCCAGGTACGCCGGGAGCGCGGCCGGCTGTCCGTCGTCCCGCAGGACGCCGTCCCGCTGATCCGGGCCGGCCGGGTCGACCAGCGACTCTTCGACGTCACCGGGCTGATCGCCGCCGGTTACGACGACGCACGCCGCGACACCCTGCCGCTGCTCCTGTCGTACGCCGACCGGACGGCCCGGCGCGGCACCGCCGCACCGGCCGGCACGCGGGTGACCCGCGAACTGCCGGCGATCAACGGCGCCGCGGTGACCGCCGGCAAGTCCGACACCGGCGCGGTCTGGTCCGCCCTCGGCGCCGGCCCGGCCGGTACCCGGCTCGGCGCGGCGGGGGGCGTCGAGCGGCTCTGGCTCGACGGCCGCCGCACCCTCACCCTCGACCACAGCGTCGGCCAGATCGGCGCCCCCGCCGCCTGGGCGGCCGGCCTGACCGGCACCGGGGTGACCGTCGCGGTGCTGGACACCGGAGTCGACGCCACCCACCCCGACCTCACCGGCCGGGTCGCCGAGGCGCGCAACTTCGCCGAGACGCCCGACGCCCGCGACACCGTCGGCCACGGCACCCACGTCGCCTCGACCATCGCCGGCAGCGGCGCCGCCTCCGCCGGCCGCTACCGGGGAGTGGCCCCCGACGCGACGCTGCTCGACGGCAAGGTCTGCGAGGACTTCGGCTGCAGCGAGTCGGCCATCCTCGCCGGCATGCAGTGGGCCGCCGTAGACAAGCGGGCCGACGTCATCAACATGAGCCTCGGCGGCTGGGACGGCCCCGAGACCGACCCGCTCGAAGAGGCGGTCGGGACGCTCACCGCGCAGACCGGCGCACTTTTCGTGATCGCCGCCGGCAACGACGGTGTGGACGGTTCGGTGGGCTCCCCGGCCAGCGCGGACGCGGCCCTCGCCGTCGGCGCCGTCGACCGCGACGACGACCTGGCCGACTTCTCCAGCCGGGGGCCACGGGTCGGCGACGACGCGCTGAAGCCCGACATCACCGCCCCCGGGGTGGACATCGTCGCCGCCCGGTCCGCGCACGGCCAGATCGGCGACCCGGTCGGGGACCGGTACGTGACGGCCTCCGGCACCTCGATGGCCACCCCGCACGTGGCCGGCGCGGCGGCACTGCTCGCCCAGCGGCACCCCGACTGGGCCGCGGGGCAGCTCAAGTCGACCCTGATGGCGTCCGCCCGGCCGCACCCCGAGCAGACCGCGTACCAGCAGGGCGCCGGGCGGGTCGACCTGACCCGGGCGATCGGGCAGACCGTCACCAGCGACCCGGTGAGCGTCTCCTTCGGCCGGGTCCTCTGGCCGCACGACGACGACACGCCGATCACCCGTACGGTCGCCTGGCGCAACGCGGGCTCCGGCCCGGTCACCCTCGACCTCGCGGTCGAGGCGACCGGCCCCGGCGGTCGCGCTGCCCCCGCCGGCATGTTCGCCCTCGGCACGGACCGGATCACCGTGCCGGCCGGCGGCCGGGTCGAGACCACCGTCACCGTGGACACCCGGCTGGGCGACGCCGACGGCTACTGGACCGGCCGTGTGGTGGCGCGCTCCGGGGACACCGTGGCGGTCACCCCGCTGGCCGTGAACCGCGAGGTGGAGAGCTACACGCTCACCCTGCCCCACCTGGGCCGCGCCGGCGGGATGCCCGAGTACTGGTCCACCACCCTCGTCGGGCTGGACGCCGACCTCGTCCGCGACGCCCACGGCTCGAACGGCACCGCCGAGGTGCGGCTGCCCAAGGGCCGGTACGGGCTCAGCTCGCTGATCTACGAGCCCGGACCGGACGGCGAACCCGCCGCGCTGACCGTGCTGGCCCGGCCCGAGCTGGTGGTCGACCGCGACCGCACGCTCACCGTGGACGCGCGGGCCGCGAAGCCCGTGGTGACCACCGTCCCGCAGCGCGGCGCGGCCCCCGCGCTGATCGACGTCGGGGCGATCTTCTACCCCACGAACGGTGGGTTCTTCGGCTTCGGGCTCTGGACCGACACCTTCGACGGCCTCGCCACCGGCCAGGTCGGCGGGGGCAGCGTCTCCGCCGAGCGGTTCGTGGCCACGGTCAGCAGCCAGTGGGCCGACCTGGACGCGACGACCAGCCCGTACCTCTACGCGTTGAGCGAGGCCGTCCCGGGCCGCATGCCCACCGGCTTCGTCCGGCACTACCGCGCCGGCGATCTCGCCACCGTGGTGCACCGGTTCCGGGGCGGCTACCAGGGGCTGGTGGCCGAGCGGCTCGTCCTGCCCCGGCTGGAGTACGACACCGGCGGTTCGGCGGTCATCCTGCCGGTCGCCGTGCCGGGCCAGCGGGTGGAGCACTACAACACCCGCGGTGTGCGCTGGCAGTCCGAACTCGACTTCGGGGTGATCGACCCGGACGAGGGCTGGCTGGACCTGAAGGCCGTGCTCCTCTCCGTACCGACCGCGTACCGGGCCGGCCGGACCGTCCACGAGGCGTGGAACCAGGCCCCGTACGGGCCCTCCTTCCCCGCGCCGGGCTGGCCCGGGCAGGGCGTCAGCCGGCAGGGTGACACCCTCCACGTCGACCTGCCGGTCTTCAGCGACGCCGCCGGTCACGCCGGCTACTCGCTGACCGACGCGGAACGGACGCGGCTCTGGCGTGACGGGAAGCCGGTCGGCGAGTCCGCGTACGCCGGCTACGGCGAGTTCCCGGTGCCGCCGGGCGCGGCGGACTACCGGCTGACCGTCGAGGCGGCCCGCGGCTTCACCGACCTGAGCACCGAGGTGGAGTCCACCTGGACCTTCCGGTCCGGGCACGTGGCCGGCGAGGACTTCCTCCGGCTGCCGCTGTCGTCGATCCGGTTCGCCCCGCCGCTGGCCGCCGACAACAGTGCCCCGGCCGGCCGGCTGCTGCCGGTGCCCGTCCAGGTGCGACGCCAGCCCGGGGCGGGCACCGCCACCGTCGCGAAGCTGGCCGTCGACGTCTCCCACGACGGCGGGCGGACCTGGCGGAAGGCGAAGGTGCTGCGGCTGCCGCTGGTCGGCTGGGTGGCCCTGGTCCAGCACCCGGCCACCCCGGGTCACGTGTCGCTGCGGGCCGAGGCGCGGGACACCGATGGCAACACGGTGACCACGCGCGTCCGCCAGGCGTACCGCCTGAAGTGAGCCGCACCGGTGGGTCCGCGGGACGTCCCCGCGGACCCCCCGGCCCGGTCAGTCGTTGGCGTGCAGCGCGGCGTTCAGCTCGATGCCCCGGCCGGAGCGCGGCTTCGCCTCCAGGGCGCCGGTGACCGAGTTGCGCCAGAACAGCAGGCCGTCGACGCCGGACAGCTCACGGGCCTTCACCACCCGCCCGTCCGGGAGGGTGATCTTCGAGGCGGCGGTGATGTAGCAGCCCGCCTCCACCACGCAGTCGTCGCCGAGCGAGATACCCACGCCCGCGTTCGCGCCGACCAGGCTCCGCTCGCCGATGCGGACCTTCTCGGTGCCGCCTCCGGACAGCGTGCCCATGATCGAGGCGCCGCCGCCGACGTCCGAGCCGTCACCGACCACCACGCCCTGCACGATGCGCCCCTCGACCATCGAGGCGCCGAGCGTCCCGGCGTTGAAGTTGACGAAGCCCTCGTGCATCACGGTCGTGCCGGCGGCGAGGTGGGCGCCGAGCCGGACCCGGTCCGCGTCGGCGATCCGCACCCCGGACGGGACCACGTAGTCGATCATCCGGGGGAACTTGTCCACCCCGTACACCCCGAGGTGCCGGCCGGCGGCCCGCTCGATGACCCGCAGCTCGTCGACCCGCTCGGGCGGGCAGGGCCCGGCCGAGGTCCACGCGACGTTGGCCAGCTTGCCGAAGATGCCGTCGAGGTTCAGCTCGTTGGGCCGCACCAGGCGGTGGGAGAGCAGGTGCAACCGGAGGTACGCGTCCGCGGCGTCCTTGATCGGGTCGTCGAGCGAGCCGATCACGGTCACCACCTGGACGGTACGCAGACCCGGCAGCGCCCGGTCGCCGACCGCTCCCGGCGGCAGGTCGAGGACGTCCACCTCGTCCCCGCCGGAGACCAGCGGCAGCTCACCGAGGCCCAGCTTCCCGGTCGGGTACCAGGTGTCGAGCACCTGGTCGTCAGCGGTGATGGTGGCCAGGCCGATTCCCCAGGCAGACTGTGCGTTGCTCACTGCGCCACCTTTCGTTCGCGACTGCGGGGCTCGCACGCGCACTCCTCGCGCTCACCGCACTTGAAGGTACCGTGCGGCTTATGGAAAACCCGCTGACCCCCGAGGTCCTCGCCGATCCGGTGGCCCTGACCCGGGCCCTGGTCGACATCGAGTCGGTCTCCCTCAACGAGAAGGCCATCGCCGACTGCGTGGAGGAGGTGCTGCGCGGGGTGCCGCACCTCAGCACGCACCGGCACGGCAACACGGTGATGGCGCGCACCGACCTGGGCCGGGCGCAGCGGGTGGTGCTCGCCGGGCACCTCGACACGGTGCCGCTCAACAACAACTTCCCGTCCACCGTGCGCGGTGACCTCATGTACGGCTGCGGCACCTCCGACATGAAGAGCGGCGTCGCGTACGCGCTGCACCTCGCGGTGACCGTGCCCGAGCCGCGGTACGACGTGACGTACTTCTTCTACGAGGCGGAGGAGATCGAGTCCAGGTACAACGGGCTCTTCCTCGTCTCGGAGGCGCACCCCGAGTGGCTCCAAGCCGACTTCGCGCTGCTGCTGGAGCCGACGCACGGCATCGTCGAGGCGGGCTGCCAGGGCACCATGCGGACGATCGTCGCCACCACCGGCGTACGCGCCCACTCGGCGCGCTCCTGGCACGGGGTCAACGCGATCCACGCCGCCGGCGAGGTGCTGCGCCGCCTCCAGGCGTACGAGGCCCGCCGGGTGACCATCGACGGCTGCGACTACCGGGAGGGCATGAACGCGGTCCGGATCCGGGGCGGGGTCGCCGGGAACGTGGTGCCGGACCGGTGCGAGATCGAGGTCAACTACCGGTTCGCGCCGGACCGTACGCCGGAGCAGGCCGAGGCGCACGTGCGCGAGGTGTTCGACGGCTTCGAGGTGACGGTCACCGACTCGGCGGCCGGCGCGGCGCCGGGCCTGGAGGCGGCGCCGGCGAAGGAGTTCCTGGCGGCGGTCGGCGCGCCGCCGATCGGCAAGCTGGGCTGGACGGACGTGGCCCGGTTCGCGGCCCTGGGCATCCCGGCGCTCAACTTCGGTCCCGGCGACCCCAACCTCGCCCACCACCCGGACGAGCACGTCGAGATCGGCAAGATCCGCGACGGTGCGGCCGTCCTGCGCCGCTGGCTCGCCGAGGCGTGACCCGGTGCGCTCCCGCCGGTCGGCAGGTCGCCCCCCGACCCTTCCGGCCGGCGGGGAGCGCGTGGGTCAGACCGTCCGGGTCAGCGCCGGCTCGCCGGCGGTGGGTTCCGCCGGCTCGCCGGTCACGTCCGTGGTGGACGGCTCCATCAGGCGGGCGCGGCGGCGTTCGGCCACCACGTCCCGGATCCGCCGCTGCATCTGACGGCGGATCCGCAGCATCTCGCTGTTGGTTATCACGCTGACTCCTCCCCCGAAGCGCGCGCCGGGGCATACCCGGTATGTGAATAGTAAGACGTGTGGGCGAGCGAAATAGTTGCCTCTTCCGGCGAGAATTTCCCGGCTCCTCGCCCTGCGCGTCCGCCGGGTGCGGCTCCACTACGGTTGCTCCCATGAGCGAGAGCAACGGGAGGCCGGGGGAGCGCGAGCCGTGGCGGGAGCGGCACCGGGGTGCCGTCACGCTGCGCCGGGGGGCGATCACGAACAGCACCGCCGACCAGCGGCTGCTCGATTCCCGGCAGCGCAGCGACTGGAAGACCCGGGACGCCTGGCGGGCGCTGCGGATCCTCTCCGAGTTCGTCGAGGGCTTCGACACCCTGTCCGACCTCCCGCCGGCGGTCAGCGTCTTCGGGTCCGCGCGGAGCCGGCCGGACAGCCCGGAGTGCCGCCTCGCCGAGGCGCTGGGCGGCGCCCTGGCCCGGGCCGGTTACGCGGTCATCACCGGCGGCGGCCCCGGCGTGATGGAGGCGGCCAACCGGGGCGCCAGCGAGGCGGGCGGCCTCTCCGTCGGCCTCGGCATCGAGCTGCCCTTCGAGCAGGGCCTCAACGACTGGGTCGACCTGGCGATCGACTTCCGGTACTTCTTCGCCCGCAAGACCATGTTCGTCAAGTACGCGCAGGCGTTCGTGGTGCTCCCCGGTGGCTTCGGCACCATGGACGAGCTGTTCGAGGCGCTCACCCTGGTGCAGACCGGCAAGGTGACCCGCTTCCCGGTGGTGCTGATGGGCGCCGACTACTGGCGCGGGCTGCTCGACTGGCTGCGCGACACGATGGCGGCCGACGGGAAGATCGGGGCGGTCGACCTCGAGCTGATCTGCGTCACCGACGACGTCAACGCGGCGGTGCGGCACATCGTCGAGGCGGAGGCGGCGCTCTCCGCCGAGCAGGAGGCGGTCCGCGAGGAGGCGGTCGCCCGCGCCGCGGCCGAACAGCAGGCCGCCGCCGACGAGGGCGGCCGGGACTGACCGTGGCGGCGATCTGCGTGTTCTGCGCCTCCTCCCGTACGCTCGACCAGCGCTGGCTGGACCTGGCGGCCGAGACCGGCGCGGCGATCGCCCGGCGCGGCCACACCCTGGTCAGCGGCGGCGGTTCGGTGGGGATGATGGGCGCCCTGGCGGACGGCGCGCGGGCCGCCGGCGGTCGCACCGTCGGGGTGATCCCGCAGTCCCTGGTCGACCTGGAGGTGGCCGACCTCGCCTCCGACGAGCTGCTGGTCACCGAGTCGATGGCCGACCGCAAGACACTTATGATCGACAAGTCGGACGCGTTCCTGACCCTCCCCGGCGGCCTCGGCACCTTGGACGAGTTGTTCGAGGTGTGGACCACCGCCACGCTGACCCTGCACGCCAAGCCGATGGTCCTGGTGGACACCGACGGGTTCTACCGCCCACTGCTCGACTGGCTGGGTGGGCTCGCCGGCCAGACCTTCCTGAAGCCGGCCGGCCTGGCGCTGCTCACCGTGGTGGACACCGTCCCCGCCGCCCTCGACGTACTCGAAGCCAGCCTCCACCCCCGTTGACCATGGAGTTGGCGGGTGCCGGCACCGGCGTGTCGCCCCGCTAACTTCATGATCAATTTGGGTTGGGTGGGTGGGTTGGTGCGGATGTGTCGGTCGGGTCTGGTGGGATGGGGGGATGCAGGCGTACCGGCTGGTGCGCCGGCCCGCCCGCGCGGCCGACCAGCGGGCCGGCGGGCCGGCGGGGGAGAGGGTCGACGATCCGCGACAGGCGGAGGTCGTCGGGCACACCGACGGCCCGATGCTCGTGCTCGGCGGGCCGGGCACCGGCAAGACGGCCACCCTCGTCGAGGCGGTCGCCGCCCGGGTGGCCGAAGGGGTGGATCCGGAGCACGTCCTGGTGCTCACCTTCAGCCGCCGGCAGGCCACCGCCCTGCGCCAGCGGATCGAGGCGCGGATCGCCGGCGACGGTCACCGCGTGCTGCGGGAGCCGCTGGTGCGCACCTTCCCGGCGTACGCGTTCGGGCTGCTCCGGCGCGCCGCCGCCGAGCGCGGTGAGCCGTCGCCCCGGCTGCTCACCGGTCCCGAGCAGGACCTCATCATCCGCGAACTGCTCGACCTCGTCGGCGACGACCCGGGCGACGACCCGGTGGGCTGGCCGGAGGACCTGCGGCCGGCACTGCGTACCCGCGCCTTCGCGGCCCAGCTCCGGGACCTGCTGATGCGCGCCGCCGAGCGCGGCGTCGGCCCGGTGGAGCTGGCCCGGCTCGGTGAGCGGCTCGGCCGCGCCGACTGGCCGGCCGCCGCGCGGTTCCTCCGGGAGTACGTGGCGGTGCTCGCGCTGCGCGACGTCAGCAACCGCGGCTCGATCGCGTACGACCCGGCGGAGCTGGTCCGGGCCGCCACCGGGATGCTGCTCGACGACCCGGACCTGCTGGCGGCGGAGCGGCGCCGGCTGGCGTACGTCTACGTCGACGAGTACGCCGACACCGACCCCGCCCAGCAGGAGCTGCTGGCGACCGTCGCGGGCGGCGGCCGGACGCTGGTCGTCTTCGCCGACCCCGACTCGTCCACGTACGCCTTCCGCGGCGCCGACCCGGGCGGCGTGACGGCGTTCCCGCACCGGTTCCGCACCGCCTCGGGGGCGCCCGCCGCGCAGGTCGTGCTGACCACCTCGTACCGGGCCGGTGCCCGGCTGCTGGCCGCCGACGCGCGGCTGGCCCGCCGGTTGCGTGGCCCGGCGGCACACCGGCGGCTGCGCCCGCTGCCGGCGGCGGTCCCCGGCGCGGTGGAGGTCCGCACGTTCCGCTCGGCCACCAGCGAGGCGGCCTGGCTGGCGCACGCGCTGCGGGAGGCGCACCTGCTGGACGGGGTGCCCTGGTCGGAGATGGCGGTGCTGGTGCGGTCCACCGCGCGGCAGCTGCCGTCGCTGCGCCGTGCCCTGCACGCCGCCGGGGTGCCGACCGTGGTCCACGGCGAGGACCTGCCGCTGCACCTGCAACCGGCGGTCGCCCCGCTGCTGCTCCTGCTGCGCTGCGCCCTGGAACCGGCCCGGCTCGACGAGGAGGCGGCGGTCGCCCTGCTGCACTCACCGCTCGGCGGCGCCGACCCGCTTGCCGAGCGGCGGCTGCGGCAGGGGCTGCGGGTGATGGCGCTGGCCGCCGGTGACCGCCGCCCGTCCGGCGAGCTGATCGTCGAGGCGCTGCGCGACCCGGCCGAGCTGGCCGCGATCGACCGGCGGTGGGCGGAACCGGCGCAGACCGTGGCCGGTCTCCTCGCCGTCGCCCGCGAGACGGCCGCCCGGCCGGGTGCCACCGCCGAGGACGTCCTCTGGGCGGTCTGGCGGGCCAGTGGCCTCGCCGAGCTGTGGTCGGCGGCGCTGGCGCGGACCCCGGCGGCGAGCGGGGAGGGCGACGTCGCCCGCCGCCGCCGCGCGGAGTCGGCCGACCGGGACCTGGACGCGGTGCTGGTGCTGTTCGACGCCGCCGCCCGGTTCACCGACCGGCTGCCCGGCGCCCGCACCGAGGTCTTCCTCGACCACGTGCTCGGGCAGGACCTGCCGGCCGACACCCTCGCGCCGACCGCCGACCGGGGCGACGCCGTCCGGCTGCTCACCGCGCACGCCGCGAAGGGGCTGGAGTGGGACCTGGTCGCGGTCGCCGGAGTGCAGGAGGGCGTCTGGCCCGACCTGCGGCTGCGGGGCAGCCTCCTCGGGTCGGAGCGCCTCGTCGACGTGCTCGCCGGGCGGTCGACCGACCAGGGACGCCTGGCGACGGTCGTCGGCCAGACGTCCGCCCTGCTCGACGAGGAGCGGCGGCTCTTCCACGTGGCGGTCACCCGGGCCCGCCACCGGCTGCTGGTCAGCGCGGTCGCCAGCGCGGCGGTCGGCGGGGACGACCACGAGGAGCAGCCCAGCCGCTTCCTCTACGAACTCGGCCCGACCGACCCGCCACCGGCCGACCCGCCGACCGACCGGCCACCGACCGTCCGGCCACCGGGCGGCCCGGACCCGGCCGACGGCCCGGACCCGGCCGGCGGCCCGGCGGACGGCACGGAACCGTCGAACGGCACGGGACCCTCGGGTGGCACGGGACCGCCGAGCAGCACGGGATCGGTCGGGGGACCGCCGGCCGACCCGCGCGCGGCGACCGCCGCACCGGACGCCGCCCAGCCGGACCGCGACACCGACCGGGTCACCACGCTGCCGCTCAGCCGGCCACCCCGGGCGCTCACCCTGGCGTCTCTGGTGGCCGAACTGCGTACCGCGGTGACGGACCCGGCGGTGCCGGCGGCCCGGCGGCACGTGGCGGCGGCCGAGCTGGCCCGGCTCGCCGCCGCCGGTGTGGCCGGCGCGCACCCCGACGACTGGTGGGGGCTGCGCCCGCTCTCGGACGACCGGCCGCTGGTCGAGGAGGGCGAGCCGGTCCGGGTCAGCCCCTCGGCGATGGAGAGTGCCCTGCGGTGCAGCCTGCGCTGGCTGCTGGAACGTCACGGCGGGAGCGCGCCGGCCAGCACCGCGCAGGGCGTCGGCAATCTGGTGCACGCCGCCGCGATGCTGGCCGAGGACGCCAGCGCCGACCGGGGGGCGCTGCTCGACTACGTCGCGGCCCGGTTCGACGCGATCGAGCTGGCGGCCCGCTGGATGGCCGGGCCGGAGCGCGCCCGCGCCGAGGCGATGGTCGACAAGCTGCTGCGCTGGCTCGCCGCCAACCCGCGCCGGCTGCTCGCGATCGAGCACGAGTTCGCCGTCCGGCTGGACGACCCGCACCGGCCGGTCGACCTGGTCGGCCGGGTGGACCGGCTGGAGGTCGACGCGGACGGCCGGCTGGTGGTCGTCGACCTGAAGACCGGCAAGTCCACCGCGGTCACCGCGGCGGATCTCACGGAGCACCCGCAGCTGGGCGCGTACCAGGCGGCGGTCGAGGCCGGGGCGTTCGCCGAGTTCGGGGAGGAGTCCGGCGGCGCCGCGCTGGTGCAGCTCGGCACCGGCGCGAAGGACGCGAAGGAGCAGGCCCAGCCGCCGGCCGGGGAGGGGCCGGCGGCCGGCTGGGCGACCGCCCTGGTCCGGCGCACCGCCGATACGATGGCCGCCGCCACCTTCGCCGCCGTCGCCAACTCCAAGTGCCGGGTCTGCCCGGTGCGCGCGAGCTGCCCGGTGTCCGGGCAGGGGCGCCAGGTCGTCGAACCGCCGACCGTGTCCCGGCCGGAGAACCGCGAGGAGTGAGCGTGCGAGCCCCGCGACCCAAGGCGGCACCGTGACCCAGCCGACCCTGTTCAGCGCCGCGACGCCGGCTCCCCGGGCGGCCGACGCCGGCCCGCGGTACACGCCGGTCGAGCTGGCGAAGCTGCTGCGGCTGCCGGCGCCCACCCGTGAGCAGGCGGCGATCATCGCCGCACCGGTGGAGCCGCTGCTGGTCGTCGCCGGCGCCGGCTCGGGCAAGACCGAGACGATGGCCGCGCGGGTCGTCTGGCTGGTGGCCAACTCGTACGTCCGGCCGGAGCAGGTGCTCGGCCTGACCTTCACCCGCAAGGCCGCCGGGGAGCTGGCGCACCGCGTACGGACCAGGCTGGACCAGCTCGTCCGCCGGCTCGGCCGGCGCGGGCGGGACCCGTTCGACGACCCGCTGTCCGGCGAGCCCACCGTCTCCACCTACCACTCGTACGCCGGGCGGGTCGTCACCGAGCACGGGCTGCGGGCCGGCTACGAGCCCTCCACCCGGCTGCTCACCGAGGCGTCCCGTTGGCAGCTCGTCGACCTGATCGTGCGCAACTACGACGGCGACATGTCGGATGTGGAGCGGATGCCCAGCACGATCACCGACGCGGTGCTGGCCCTCGCCGGTGAGCTGGACGAGCACCTGGTCGACCCGGACGGCCTGGCCGCCTGGACGGGACGGTTCTTCGCCGAGGTGCAGTCGCGGCCCGGCCGGGTGTACGCCGACGTGCGCAAGGCGCTGTCGTTGCAGCAGACGCGGCTGAAGCTGCTTCCGCTGGTGCGGGCGTACGCGCGGCGCAAGGAGGACTTCGAGGCGATGGACTTCGCCGACCAGCTGGCCCGGGCCGCCCGGGTCGCCCGGGACCACCCGGCGGTCGGCGAGGTCGAGCGGGACCGCTACCGCGTGGTGCTGCTCGACGAGTACCAGGACACCAGCCACGCCCAGGTGGTGCTGCTCAACGCGCTCTTCGGCGGCGGCCACCCGGTGACCGCGGTCGGTGACCCGTGCCAGTCGATCTACGGCTGGCGCGGGGCGAGCGCGGGCACGCTCGACCGGTTCCCCACCGAGTTCGCCCGCGCCGACGGCACGCCGGCCCGGGTCCGCAGCCTGACCACCAGCTGGCGCAACCGCCCGGAGATCCTGGGCGTGGCGAACGCCCTCGCGACGCCGCTGCGCGCCGCCGGCGCCCGGGTGCCGGAGCTGCGCGCCGCGTTGAGCGTGAAGGACCCGATCCCGCACCGCAGCCCTCGGGGCGCGGCCGCCGGCACCGTCCACTGCGCTCTCCTGTCGACGTACGCCGACGAGGCGGACTGGATCGCCGACAGCGTGCTGCGTGCCTGGCAGGGCGCGGCGGGCACGCCCGGCGTGCTGCCCGAGCACATCCCGGTGTCGGCGCGTCCCACCACGGCGGTGCTGGTGCGGCTGCGCAGCCAGATCCCGGCCATCGAGTCGGCGCTGCGGGCGCGGGGGCTGCCGGTCGACGTGGTGGGGTTGGGTGGCCTGCTGGACACGCCGGAGGTCCGCGACGTCGTGTGCACCCTGCGGGTGCTCGCCGACCCGACCGACGGTGCCGCGCTGCTGCGCCTGCTCACCGGCGCCCGGTGGCGCATCGGGCCACGGGACCTGGTGGCCCTGCACCGCCGGGCGAAGGCCATCGCCGCCGCCCGCCGGCGACTCGCGGCGGGCGACGAGCCGCAGATCGTCCCGGACGCCCTGGACGAGGCGACGCTGGTGGAGGCCCTCGCCGACCTCGGCCCGGCGCAGGCGTACTCGGCCGAGGGCTACGCCCGGCTCCGGGCGTACGCCCGGGAGCTGGGCCTGCTGCGGTACCGGCTGGACCAGTCGCTGCCGGACCTGATCGCGGACGTCGAGCGCACGATCGGTCTGGACGTGGAGGTGGCGGTGCGGGCCGGCCGGGACGGGGCCGGCGACGCCGGCCTGGCGCGCGGCCACCTGGACGCGCTCGGCGACGTCGCGGCCCGGTTCAGCGGGGAGACGCCGGGGGCGACCCTGTCGGCGTTCCTCGCCTATCTCGCGGCGGCGGAGGACGAGGAGCGAGGGCTCACCCCCGGCGAGGTGGACGTCGTCGAGGGTGCCGTGCAGATCCTCACCGCGCACGCGGCCAAGGGCCTGGAGTGGGACGTGGTGGCGGTCGCCGGGCTCAGCCGCGGGGTGTGGCCGGGGCCGGTACGCAACTCCGATCACTGGCTGGGCGGGCTGGGCGTGCTGCCGTTCCCGCTGCGCGGTGACGCCGACGGGTTGCCCGCGCTGGCCCTGGCGGAGACGGACGACCAGCGCGGGGTCGCCCGGGCGGTGGAGGACTTCACCGACGCCTGGCGGGCGCACGACGAGCGGGAGGAGCGGCGGCTGGCGTACGTGGCGGTGACCCGGCCCCGCCGGCTCCTGCTCTGTTCCGGGCACTGGTGGGGGGAGGGGACCAAGCGCCCGCGCGGCCCGTCGGTGCTGCTGCGCGAGATCCACGACGCGTGTGTCGACGCGGGCGACGGGCACCTGGTCGACGAGTGGGTGCCGGAACCGGCGCCGGACGCGGTGAACCCGACGACCGAGGTGGTGCTCCGGGCGGAGTGGCCGGCCGACCCGCTGGGCGCCCGCCGGCCGGCGCTGGCCGAGGCGGCGGCGCTGGTTCGCCGGTACCTCGCCGACGGGGCTCCGCCGCCGGGGGCCGGCCCCGAGCCGGCGGGACCCGACGACGGGGTGGCCGGCGACCCGGAGGTGGCGCGGTGGCGGCGGGAGGCCGACCTGCTCCTCGCCGAGCGGGCCGAACTGACCCGGCAGGCCGGCCCGGTCGAGGTCGTGCTGCCCGGGCAGCTCTCGGTCACGCAGCTCGTGGCGTTGCGACGGGATCCGGTGGCGCTGGCCCGGTCGCTGCGTCGCCCGCTGCCCACCGAACCCAACCCGTACGCCCGGCGGGGCACCGCGTTCCACGCCTGGCTGGAGCAGCGGTTCGGGGCCGACCGGCTGCTCGACGTGGACGAACTGCCCGGTGCCGCGGACGCGGACGCCGCGCCGGACGAGGCGCTGGCCGAGCTTCAGGAGCGCTTCCTGGCCAGCGAGTGGGCCGACCGGGCGCCGGTCGAGGTGGAGGTGCCGTTCGCCACGGTCATCGCCGGTGTGGTGGTCCGTGGCCGGATGGATGCCGTCTTCAGCCGGCCGGGTGGCCGGTTCGACGTGGTCGACTGGAAGACCGGGCGGCAGCCGACCGGGCCGGCCGCCGAGGCCGCGGCGGTGCAGCTCGCCGTCTACCGGCTGGCGTGGGCGGAGCTGGCCGGTGTGCCGGTCGAGCGGGTCGGGGCCGCGTTCCACTACGTACGGGACGGGCTGACGGTGCGTCCGGTGGACCTGCTGGACGTGACCGGCCTCACCGAGTTGATCTCCGCCGTGCCGGAGCGGGTGGAAGGGGGTGAACGTCCGGCACATCCGTGATAGGTTGAACGCGTTGCAGTTATGGTTCCCAGAGACTCTGTGTGCGCCTGGTGGATTGTGGCCCCAGGCGCTCTTTGTTGTGTCCGGAGTTCTCCGGGCGGGGCGACCAGAAGCGACAGGCGGACCGCGCACTTCCGCGCGGACGCTCCTATCGGGCCCGCAACGGGTGCGGGTCCGACGTTCCGTCAAGGAGACGAAATGGCTATTGGCACCGTCAAGTGGCTCAACGCTGACAAGGGCTTCGGTTTCATCACCCCGGACGACGGCGGCGCCGACGTCTTCGCCCACTTCTCGGCGATCCAGACCTCCGGCTACCGGAGCCTGGACGAGAACCAGCGGGTCGAGTTCGAGGTGACCCAGGGCCAGAAGGGCC
>JAEYGD010000084.1 GCA_023402505.1 Actinomycetes bacterium | reverse complement strand
CCGCCTGATGGCCGCCCGCCTCGCTGGCGAGGACATCGAACCGCAAGGCCCCATCGAGACCGAAGCAGCCCGACGCCTCGACGACGAACTCAACCCGAAGTAGCCCTCCAGTTACCCAACACTCTCTGAGGCGGCTCCGGGCGAACATCACCCAGATGCGGCGGACACCGACCAGCGGCGAGCTGTACCGCTGGGAGCTGGGCGCGCACGGCTTCGGCAGCTGACCCGGCCGGCGCGGGGCGGACCCGCGTCGGCGGGTGGGCGGCTTGTCCGCACCAGCGACGACGCAGCGGTCCGCTGCGGTGAATGTTCACTTCCGTACCGCTTCCTGGCAACCCGCGCTCGTTACCGTCATCGCACCCCCTCAGCGAGGAGATTCGATGGACAGACGTAGCATGTTGCGGGCCACGGTGGTCGGCGCCGGTGTGGTGGCGTTGCCGTTCACCACGTGGTCGGCGGCGTACGCGGCACCGGCGCAGAACGGGGCCGGCCCGTACGGCCCGCTGCAGTCGGCGAACGCACACGGCATCCAGCTTCCAGCCGGTTTCACCAGCCAGATCGTCGCGCGCTCCGGCCAGGTCGTCCCCGGGACGTCCTACGTCTGGCACGATGCCCCGGACGGCGGCGCGGTGTTCGCCAACGGCAGCGGCTGGATCTATGTGTCCAACTCCGAGACCAGCGCGAGTGCCGGCGGTGGCGCCTCGCGGATCGTGTTCGACTCCAGCGGGGCGATCATCGGTGCGTCACGCATCCTCTCCGGCACCAACAACAACTGCGCCGGTGGCAAGACGCCGTGGAACACCTGGCTGTCCTGTGAGGAGATCAGCCTCGGTCGGGTCTGGGAGACCTATCCACTCGGTGGTGGTGCCGTGGTCCGGCCGGCGATGGGCCGGTTCAAGCACGAGGCCGCGGCGGCGGACCCGGTCCGCCGGGTCATCTACCTCACCGAGGACGAGACCAACGGCAAGCTCTACCGGTTCGTCCCGACCGTCTGGGGCGACCTGTCCGCCGGCACGCTGCAGGTCCTGGTGGCCGGTACGGGCACGTCGGGGTCGTTCGGTTGGGCGAAGGTTCCCGACCCGGACGGCTCGCCGACCGCCACCCGGTACCAGGTCGCCGGCGCCAAGACCTTCAACGGAGGCGAGGGCTGTCACTACGCGAACAACACCGTCTGGTTCACCACCAAGGGGGACAACCGCGTCTGGCAGTTGAACCTGTCGAACAACACCTTCGAACTCGCCTACGACGACAATCTCGTCAATCCCGGCCCTGCGCCGCTGACCGGCGTCGACAACATCACCGGCTCCTCGTTCGGCGACCTGTACGTTGCCGAGGACGGCGGCAACATGGAAATCTGCATGATCACCCCGGATCAGCGGATCTCGGTATTCGCGCGGATCAACGGGCAGGCCGGGTCCGAGATCTGCGGTCCGGCGTTCAGCCCGGCCGGCAACCGCCTGTACTTCTCCTCCCAGCGCGGCACTACCGGCTCGTCCTCGGGTGGCATCACCTACTGCGTGACCGGCCCGTTCCGCACCTGATCGTCCGGCCCGGCGGTCGCCCGCGTCCTCAGTGGACCAGCTCGGCGATCTGGCGCAGCTGCCGTGGGCCGCCCTGCACCAGCAGGGTGGTGATCACGGTCTCGCGCCACCGGTGCAGCTCGTCCTTGATCTTGGCTGCCGGGCCGACCAGGGCGATGTCCTCCACCAGTGCGGTCGGCACCGCGGCGACGGCCTCCTGCTTCCGGCCCGCCAGGTACGCCTCGGTGATGACGTCGCACTCCCGCTCGTACCCGAGGCGGGCGATGACGTCCCGGTGGAAGTTGGCCGACTTCGAACCCATGCCGCCGACGTACAGCGCGACGAAGGGCCGGATCCGGTCGGCTGCCCGCTCCACGTCGTCGTCGACGACGATCGGCACGGTCGCGGCGACCTCGAACGAGCCCAGGTCACGGCGGGCGCCCGGCCGGGCGAAGCCCTCGGCCAGCGCGCCGCGGTAGAAGGCGTCCGCCTTGGGGGAGAAGAACAGCGGCAGCCAACCGTCGGCGATCTCGGCGGCCAGCGCCACGTTCTTCGGGCCTTCGGCGGCGAGGAGGATCGGGATGTCGGCGCGCAGCGGGTGGACGGTCGACTTCAGCGGCTTGCCGAGGCCGGTGCCGCCGGGGTGCGGCAGCTGGTAGAAGTCGCCGTCGTAGCGGACCGGGCCGGTGCGGGCGAGGACGGCGCGGACGATCGCCACGTACTCCCGGGTGCGGGCCAGCGGCCTCGGGTACGGCTGGCCGTACCAGCCCTCGACGACCTGCGGGCCGGAGGCGCCGAGCCCCAGGACGAACCGGCCGCCGGAGAGGTGGTCGAGGGTGAGCGCCGCCATCGCGGCGGCGGTCGGCGTGCGGGCGGACATCTGCATGATGTTGGTGCCCAGCCGCACGCGGGAGGTGCTGGCGCCCCACCAGGCGAGCGGGGTCAGGCAGTCCGAGCCGTACGCCTCGGCGGCCCAGACCGAGTCGAAGCCGAGGCGGTCGGCCTCCGCGATGGCTTCCGTGACGCCGTCGGGCGGGCCGGCGGACCAGTAGCCGGTGGTGTATCCGAGTTTCATCGCGTGGCCTTCCTTGTCAGGGGGCGATGCCGTCGGCGGCGAGACCGGCGAGGACCGCCTCGCCGAGCGTGGTCACGGCGGACAGCGGGCGGACCATGACCGTGAACTCCTCGATCAGGCCGTCGTCACCGAGCTGGAGCAGGTCGAGGCCGTGGATCTGCCGCCCGCGCACGGTGGCGCGGAAGATCAGGATGTGCGACTCGACCGGCCGGCCGGCCGGGCCCATCTCGGCCTCGCCGGCGAGCTGCCCGACGTACCGGAAGTCCTCGAACGTGCGCAGGAGCACGCCGAGCAGCCCGTGGACCGCTGGCGCCCCCTCGAACGGCGTGAACTTCACCGGGCTGAAGAAGCGCACGTCCGGGCTGAACAGCCCGTCGAACGCGGTCAGGTCCCGGGCTTCGACGGCGGCTCGGAACCGTTCGACGGTGCCCAACGCTGCCTCCCCTATAGTCAACGATAGGAGTAGTCATATCACTGACTATGCGGCGAAGGAAGGGGAGGCGCGACCGATGGCCCTGCGGCACGCGGTGCTGGCGGCACTGCTCGACGGCGAGTACAGCGGCTACCAACTGGCCAAGGTCTTCGACGTGTCGCTGTCGAACTTCTGGTACGCGGTGCCCCAGCAGCTCTACGCCGAGCTGGCCAAGCTGGAGCGGGAGGGCCTGATCACCGGCCGGCAGGTCATCCAGCGGGACCGGCCCAACAAGCGACTGTTCACGGTCACCGACGCCGGCCTCGCCGAGTTGGCCGCGTTCACCGCGACACCGTCGAAGCCGTCGTCCATCCGGGAGGACCTGCTCGTCATGGTGCAGGCCGTCGACCGGCTGGACCCGGCACCGGTCATCGCGCAACTCGAGGAGCGCGCGGTCACCGCGGCGGCGAAGGTGGACGTCTTCGACCGGATGCTGCAGCGGCTGCGGGGCGACCTCGACGAGGAGACCTTCCTGCGCGAGAGCGACCGCATCGGGCCGTACCTGACGTGCCTGCGCGGCCGCCGGTTCGAGCAGGAGAACCGCGAGTGGTGCGAGCGAACGGCGGCCCTGCTGCGCGCCCGGACGGCAGCCGGCCGCCGCCACGGCGCGCCCAAGCCCCCCCC
>JAEYGD010000078.1 GCA_023402505.1 Actinomycetes bacterium | reverse complement strand
GGTCACCGGTGGCCGCTACTGGTCCTACCTGTGCGACGAGCCGGCGTGCTGCCCGCCGGGCGGCACGCCGTACGACGCCGGGTCGAGCGAGGTCACCGCCGCTGCGGTCTTCGCGGGCCAGGTGGCCCTGCCCGACCGGGCGGCGTTGGTGGCGCAACTCGCACCGGTCGAGGGCGCCGAGCGGGCCGGCCTGCGGCTGGCCACCGAACGGGCCCGGCACCGGCACGCCGAGTTGGTCGCGGGTGCGCCCGCGGCGGACCTGCTCGGTGGGCGGGCGGTCCGGGCGGCGGGCCGGGCGGCCGTCCGCGCCGCCCTGCGCCGGCACCGGAAAGGCGGTCGGCTGGACGACGACGAGGTGGCCTGGCTGGGCGTCCTGCTCACCGATCTCACCGTGCGGGACCACGCCTGGGAACGCACCGACGGGCGGGACCCGGACATCGCGCTCTGGACCGACGTCCTGCGCCGGGCCGAGCCGGAGTTCGTCGCCGCGCCCGGTTCCCTGCTCGCGTTCGCCGCCTGGCGGGCCGGTCAGGGGGCGCTGGCGGCGGTGGCCCTGGAGCGGGTGCTCATCGCCGACCCGGGGTACTCGCTTGCCCTGCTCCTGGACGACCTGCTCCGGCGGGGTGTCCCGCCGTCGCGCCTGGACGGCTGGCCGGCGGTGCGGCTGCCCGGCGTGGTGCGTCGCGCCGGGCGGAGCCGCCGGGCCCAGGGCTGAACCGGGGGCAGGCCGGCGGCGACAAGGCGAGCAGATACACAAGACATCTTGTACGTCATCTCTTGTACATCTAGTCTGGGGGCATGGCGGAGGACGACAACACGCTGCACCTGACCGACCCGCGGGCGATGCGTGCGCTCGCCCACCCCACCCGGCTGCGGCTGCTCGGGGAGCTACGGACGCGTGGTCCGCAGAGCGTCGGAATGCTCAGCGACCTGGTGGACGAGGCGGTGGGCTCGGTCAGCTACCACCTCGGCAAGCTCGCCGAACACGGCTTCGTGCGGGAGGCGCCGGAATGTGCCCGCGACCGTCGCGAGCGGTGGTGGCGCGCGGCGCACGCGCGTACCGCGTGGGAACCGCTGGAGGTGCTCGACGACCCGGAGCGCAAGGCCGCCTCCGACCTGCTGCGGCGCGCGGTCCTCCAGCGCTACGTGGAGCGGCTGCAGGCGTACCTCGACGCGGAGGCGACCTACGAGCCCGAGTGGGTACGCGGCAGCGCCAACAGCGACAGCATGTTCCACCTGACCAGCGACGACCTGGTGGAGCTGCGCGCCGACCTGGAGGCGCTCACCGCGCGCTGGGCGGCGCGCAGCGACCCGGACCGGGCGGACGCGCGGCCGGTCGCGCTGATCTACCACGCCTTCAGGTGGCCGGAGTGAGCCCGGCGGGACGCACCGCCAGCGCGAGTGGCGTCACCGGCGGGCCGGTGACCGGGTCCGCCGCGCCACGCACCCGGGTGCCGCTGATCGGCCTGCTGGTCAGCCACGTGGTCTCGCTGACCGGCAACATGCTCACCCTCATCGCCCTACCGCTGTACGTGCTCGCCGAGACCGGCTCGCCGGCCGCCACCGGCCTGGCCGGGGCGGTCGCCACCGCCCCGGTGGTGCTCGGCGGCGCCCTGGGCGGTGTCGTCGTCGACCGGATCGGATACCGGCGGGCGGCCGTGCTGGCGGACGTCGTGTCCGGGGTGACGATCGGGGCGGTCCCGCTGCTCGCCGCCACCGTGGGCCTTCCGTTCTGGGGTCTGCTCGGGCTGGTCTTCCTCAGCGGGCTGCTCGACACCCCCGGCCAGACCGCGCGGACGGCGCTGCTGCCCGAGGCCGCCACGGCCGCCGGGCTGCCGGTGGAGCGGGCGATCGGCTGGTTCGAGGCGGCCGAGCGCGCGGCCCGCCTGTTGGGCGCACCGGTCGCCGGGCTGCTGGTCACCGTGTTCGGGGCGCTGCCCGTCCTGGCGATCGACGCCGTCACGTTCGCCGTGTCGGCGCTGCTCGTCGCCATCCTGGTGCCGGCCGGCCTGCAGGCCGCCGCCGAACCCGACGAGACCGTCGACGGCGGCTACTGGCGGCAGTTCGCGGCCGGCGTGCGGTTCCTGGTCACCGAACCGCTCCTGCGTGCCCTGGTCCTGCTGGTTCTCGTCACCAACTTCCTCGACGCGATGAAGGGCAACGTCCTGCTGCCGGTCGTCGCCGACCGGGAACTCGGCGGCGGCACCGCCTTCGGCCTGCTGGTCGGTGCGATGGGCGGTGGCGCCCTCGCCGGTTCGCTGGCCTTCAGCGCCGTCGGGCACCGGCTGCCCCGGCGCGCCACCTTCGTCGTCGCGTTCGCCGTGGCCGGGGCACCCCCGTTCTGGAGCCTCGCCGCCGGTCTGCCGCTGACGTCGCAGGTCGCGGTCTTCGCCCTGGCCGGATTCGCCGCCGGGGCGATCAACCCGCTGATCGGCGCCGTCAAGCTCGAACGGGTGCCGCCCCGCATGCGCGCCCGGGTGTACGGCGTCATCGGCGCCGGGGCGTGGGCCGCCATCCCCCTCGGCGCGCTCAGCGCCGGCTTCGCCAGCGAGCACGTCGGCACCACGCCCACCCTCGTGGTGGCGGGCTCGGCGTACTTCCTGGTCGTGTTGACGCCGCTGCTCGGCGGCCCGTGGCGGACGATGGGCCGGCGCGGCTGATCCGTCGTCTCGGCGGGCGCGGCCTTCGACGCCGTACGGCGGGCGCGGCGAAGGCGCGCGCGTCCGTCGAAGGATGTAGTCGGGGTTCGTGCCCAGGGCCGAGTCCTCGGGTCCGCGCACGCTGGAGGATTGGCGGGTGATCGAATCCGGAAGCGGTGAAACGTGAACGCGGGCCTGTTGCTGGCCCTCGCCGGTCTGGCGTTGGTGGACAGCACGAGCATCGGCACGCTGTTCATCCCGATCTGGCTGCTGCTGACGCCCGGTCGGGTCGAGGTGCGGCGCATCCTGCTCTACCTCGGCACGATCGCCGGCTTCTACTTCGGCGTGGGGCTGCTGCTCTTCTGGGGCGGCAGCCGGCTGGCCGGCCTGCTCGACGGTGCCCTGGACACCCGCCCGGTGCTGTGGGGCCAGCTCGTCCTCGGCGTGGGCCTGTTCCTGCTCAGCTTCCGGTACGGCGGCAAGCGCAAGTCCGGTGGCGGGGTGATCCTGCGGTGGCGGGACCGGGCGACGAGCGGCGACTCGTCGGCGCGCTGGCTGGTCGGGCTGGCCCTGCTCGCCGCGCTCGCCGAGGTGGCCACGATGCTGCCGTACCTGGCCGCGCTCGGCCTGTTGGCGACGTCCGGGGTCGGCGGTCCCGCCGTGGTGGCCGTGCTCGCCGCGTACTGCCTGGTGATGGTGTTGCCGGCGCTGCTCCTGCTCGTCGCCCGGGTGGCCCTGCCACGGGTGGTCGAACCGCTGCTGGCCCGCCTCAACGCCTGGATCAGCAAGTCGTCGGGCAGCACGCTCGGGTGGATCCTCGGCATCGCCGGCTTCCTGTTGGCCCGGGACGCCGCCGCGCGCCTGGCGCTGTTCGGGTCGTCCGTCCAGTTCTGAGTCGCCGCGGGTGGCGGGCGGTCAGCCGGTGACCCGCTCCGGATGGGCGTACACGTTCATCGTGCGCCCGCGCAGGAAGCCGACCAGGGTGATCCCCGCCTCGGCGGCCAGGTCGGCGGCGAGCGTGCTCGGTGCGGAGACCGCGGCGAGCAGCGGCACGCCGGCCATCCACGCCTTCTGCGTCAGCTCGAAGCTGGCCCGCCCGCTCACCAGCAGCACGTGCCCGGCCAGCGGCAACCACCCCTCCCGGACCGCCCAGCCGACCACCTTGTCCACGGCGTTGTGCCGGCCGACGTCCTCCCGCAGCACCACCAGCTCGCCGGACGCGGTGAACAGCCCGGCCGCGTGCAGGCCGCCGGTCCGGTCGAACCCCGGCTGCGCGGCGCGCAACCGCCCGGGCAGGTCGGCGAGGACCGCCGCCGGCACCCGCAGCGGGTCGTCGGTCACCGTGAAGACCGACCGGGTACGCACCGCGTCGATGCTCGCCTTGCCGCACACCCCGCAGGCGCTGGTGGTGTGGAAGTTCCGGGCCGGGTCGGCGGCCGGCTCCGGCACGCCGGGCGCGAGCACCACGTCCACGACGTTGTACGTGTTGGGCGTCTCGGCCCCGGCGCAGAGCTGCGCGGTGTGCACGTCGTCCGCCGAGCGGATCAGCCCTTCGGTGAGCAGGAAACCGAGCGCCAGGTCCAGGTCGTGACCGGGGGTACGCATGGTGACGGTCAGGGGGCGCCGGCGGGCGGGCCCGGCCGGGCCGACGCGGATCTCCAGCGGCTCCTCGACGGCCAGGGCGTCCCGGCGGCGGACCGAGGTGGGGCGGTCGTCGGCCGCGTCGAGGTCGATCCGCAGCACGCCGCGTCGGTCAGTCGCCCGTCCCATCCCGCCATCCTGCACCCCGCGACCTGGGTGATCCACTCGGCTCCACGAAGTCAAGGAGGCGGAGTCGGAGGGGAATCGGGCCGGGCGGCTACGGTGGGCCGGTGAGCGCGTACGCGGCGGTGGTGCTCGCCGGCGGAGCGGCCCGGCGGATGGGCGGTGTGGACAAGCCGGCCCGCCCGGTCGGCGGCCGGCCGATGCGGGACCGGGTGCTGGCCGCGGTAGCCGACGCCGCCCCGCGGATCCTGGTCGGGCCCGCCACCGGCGTGCCCGCCGGGGTGCTGGTGACCCGGGAACAGCCGCCCGGCGGAGGGCCGGTGGCCGCCACGGCCGCCGGGTCGGCCCTGCTGCCCCCGGACGTCACCGTGGTCGCCCTGCTCGCCGGCGACCTGCCCCTGCTCACCCGCGCCGCGGTCGGTGACCTGCTGCGCCACCTCGACGACCCGCCAGCCGCCGGCAGCCCGGTGCCCCCGGGCCGGGCGGGCTCGCCACCCGGGGCGGTCGACGGGGTGTGCTTCGTCGACGAGGCGGGCCGGCGGCAGACCCTGTGCGGGGTGTGGCGGGTGACGGCGCTACGGTCGGCGCTCGACCGGCTCGCCGCCGAGCGGCCCCTCGCCGGGGCGTCGCTGCGGGCGCTGCTGCACGGACTGGCCGTGCACGAACTCCCGTGGCACGGGACGGGCCCGCCGCCGTGGTTCGACTGCGACACTGACGAGGACGTACGCCGGGCGGAGGAGTGGGCGCGATGACGGTGCTGGACGACTGGGTGACGGCGGCGTGTGCCGAACTCGGCCTCGACCCCGACCAGGTGCCGGTGCCGACCGTGCTCGACCTGGCGAAGGACGTCGCCCACCAGGTGCTGCGTCCGGGCGCTCCGGTCACCGCGTACCTCCTGGGGGTCGCGGTCGGCCGTGGCGCGGACCCGGCCGGGGCGGCGGCCCGGCTCCGTGCGCTCGCCGCCACCTGGCCGGTCGAACTCGGCACGGAAGGGCCCGGCGACAACCCCGCCTGACCGCCGCACCGGCAAGCGGGCTGTCCGATCCCGGTCGGGCCTGATTCGCGTCCCCGCATCCCTGGGTAGGGTGACCTTGACGGACGGAGGCGATCATGACGGCGGACCACCCCCCGACGCCGGCCGGCGGCCTGCCGGAGCATCACGAGTCGATCCTGCTCGACGAGCCGACCACCGCTGACCTGCGGGCCAAGGTGACACAGGCGTGGCGGGAGTTCGCCCGGGCGCTCGCCGACCGGCTGGGAACGCTGCCGGTCGGGGCGCAGGTCGAGCTGACCCTCGACCCCACGGCCTCCGGCACCGGCAACGCCGTCTACTCGATCAGCGTCGAGGTGCGGCCCGACGGACAGCTCGCGGCGCGGGCGGTCGGCAACGCGGGCCTGCCGGCGGGCTACCGGCTGGACCGGGCGGCCGTCGCCGACATGGTGGCACTCGGCTGGTCACCGCCCGGCGTGGTCGAGGGATCGGGCGAGCAGTTCGGCCTCAACGGCGACGTGTCGGACGCGACGAAACTCGCGGCCCTGTTCTCGCGTACGCTGCGCGACGTCTACGGCGCCCCGCATCCCGCCTTCCTGGTCTACCTGATCCACGACACCGAAGGCGAGCCGCTGGAGAGCGGGCCGCTCGGCACCGCCCGCAGCGAGTTCGGGGTCGACCGCGACGTGGAGGCCGACCTGGACGAGGCGCTCGCCGCCGCGCCGGGCACCCAGGACGCGCTGGACCTGGCGGAGCGGGTCCGCACCGTCGTCTCCACCATGCTCAAGTCGGACTCCGACCGGCTACAGGTCGACTCGGACGGGGACATCAACATCCGGGCCGGCTCGGCGATGGTCTTCGTCCGGGTACGCGACAACCCGCCGCTGGTCGACGTCTTCTCCCCGGTGCTCACCGAGGTCGAGCCGACGGAGCGGCTGTACGTGAAGCTGTCGGAGTTGACCAACCGGATGCCGATCGGCCGGCTCTACTGCGCCGACGACACCGTGTGGGCGTCCATCCCGGTCTTCGGCCGCAACTTCCAGCCGACCCACCTGATGCTTGCCGTGCAGGTGATGACCGGTCTCGCCGACGAGTTGGACGACCGGCTGCACGGGGAGTTCGGCGGGAAGCGCTTCTTCGGCGAGGGCGACAAGCCGGTCAAGCGCGACGAGGGCGAGCACCGGACCGGCATGTACCTGTGACGACCTGACGATGGGTGAGGCCCGGAACCCCGAATGACCGGGCCCCACCCACCGGGGGAGGGAGAATCAGGTCGAGGGGAGCCAGGCGAGGCTCCGGGCGGTCGCCGGGTCGCTGGCCCGCAGGCCGGCGTCCGACACCGTCCACAGGGTGTCGCCGACGAGCAGCGACCGGGTGACGTACGCCGACGGATGGGACACCCGGCCCTGCTCGGCGATGGTGTCACCGGTGACCCGCAGCAGGCGTACGCCGTTGTCGACCGGGACGGCGACCAGACCGGTGCCCGGGTCGTACAGGAAGGCGTGCGGGTCGTGCTCGGCGGCCGAGGAGGCGTGCTCCTGGTGCCAGCGGTCGAGCCGGACCGGCCGGGCCGGGTCGCGGACGTCGAACAGCGACACCTGGACGCCCCGCACCCGTCCGTTGCGGTCGGCCTCCTGCCCCACGCCGAGCAACCGGCCGTCAGGGAGCGGGTGCAGGTACGCCGAGTACCCAGTGATCTTCAGCTCGCCGGTGACCCGGGGGGCGGTGGGGTCGGTCAGGTCGAGCGTGTAGAGCGGGTCGGTCCGCCGGAACGTCACCACGTACGCGGTGCCGCCGAGGTAGCGCACCGACCAGATGCGTTCGCCCCGGCCCAGGCCGGTGACCGCGCCGACCGGGACCAGCGCGTCGCCCTGCCGGCGCAGCACGTGCACACCGGACTCGGAGGTACGCGCGTCCCGGCCGGTGGTCGTGGCCACCCGCAGGTGTCCCTCCCACTCCGACAGCGCGTACTGGTTGACGAGCCAGCCGGACACCGAGCCGGCGGCGACGTACCGTGGGCGACCGGCGGTGCCGGTGTCGAACTGGTAGATGTCGGTGACCGACTCCCCACCCGGCGGCAACCACCGGCCCGGCCGCGACGCGACAGCCGGGTGCCGCTCGCCGGCCAGGTAGAGACTGTCGCCGGTGCCGTAGACGGTGTTCGCGTCGGCGGCCACGCTGACCGGGTCACCGTCGGCGAGCCGGTCGGCCGTGAGGTCGAAGCTGAGCACGGTCAGCAGCGAGGACCCGGTGGTGGTGGCGGGGTGGCTCAGCCGGTCGCAGCCGACCCGCCCGGTCCCCCGTTCCGCTCCGGCCGTCCACTCGTACGCCGGCAGCCACGCGTCGATGCCGGCGGCGGCGACGGCGGCCCGGTTGGCGGTGGTGCGCGTCGCGTCGTCGGTGGCGGGCAGGTCGGGGAACGGCACCCGGGCCGCGGAGCGGACCACCACCCGGGCGGTGGAGCCGGTCTGCCGGGCATCGACGGTGTGACCCTGGATCCGGTACGTGCCGAGCACCCGCGGCGGCCCGGCGAGGTCGACCAGGACGAGCCGGCTGCCGGTGAGGTCGCCGGGCCGGTCGGGGGCGAAACCGGGCCGATCCGCGGCGGCCCGGGGCCGGGGGATCATGACCTGCTGGGCGAGTACCAGGGCGCGGTCGCCGTGCAGCAGGAGGTCGTGTTGTGCCCAGCGGAGGTCGGGCTCGCCGCCGGTGAGGTCGAGGCGGCCGGTGACCTGCCGGGTGGCGGGGTCGACGACGCGCAGCACCCCTCGGGTGACCGTGACGATACGGCGCCCGTCGGTCTTGACCAGGTCCGGCTCGTCGACGCCGCGTTCCTGGACGTTGGTGCTGGAGTGCTCCGGCGTCGCGGCGTCCGCCCGCCCGCTCAGGCCGGCCTTCGGCACCGCGCCGCGTGCCACCAAGAAGGTCTCCCGGTCGGCGAAGCCCCACGGGCCGACGTGTGCGGTGGCCGCCGTCCGCAGCGCGGCCAGGGCGTCGGCGCAGGAGTCGAAGGAGACCAGCCGGATCGGGGCGGCCGGCCCGGGCGGTGCCGGTCGGGGCGCGGCCCCCGGAGCCGACGACACGGCGGGCAGCGCGGCGCTGCCCGCGAGCAGGGTGAGGGCGAGCAGCGTCCCCGCGACGACGGTCGACCGTGCCGATGTCATGCCCACTCCGACGCGCCCGACCGGTTGCCGGTTCCGCACCGCTGGAAGGGTTCTCTGCCGGCAGGCCGGCCGGCCGGGCGCTGACGGCGGCGCTCAGCCGGACGGGCCGGCGCTGACCGCGGCGTTCAGCCGGGCGGGCCGGCGCGGACGGCGGCGCTCAGCTGGACGGGCCGACGCCCGGGGACTCCACGAGGCGGGACAGCACGATGGTGCTGCGGGTGGACGTCACGAAGGACTCGGCCCGCAGCCGCTCCAGCGCCGCCTCCAGGTGGGCGATGTCGGCGGCGCGCAGGTGGACGAGGGCGTCGGCCTCGCCGGACACGGTGTACGCGCCGACCACCTCGGGGTGCCGGCGGGCCGCCACGCCGATCTGTGCGGGAGTGGTCCGGCCGGCGCAGAACAACTCCACGAAGGCCTCGGTGGTCCATCCGACGGCGGCCGGGTCGACGACGGCCGTGAATCCCCGGATGACGCCGGTGGCGCGGAGCCGGTCGACCCGTCGCTTGACCGCCGGCGCGGAGAGTGACACCCGTTGGCCGATGTCCGCGTACGACGCCCGGGCATCCGCGACGAGCAGCGCAATGATTCGCTGGTCAACGGCGTCGATCTGCAACGTTCCGCCTCCGGGAAGCAATGGTTGTGGCTGTTACCGACGTTCTACGATACCTACCCTTGGTCACCGTGAACCAGCAGCGAGTGCCGCGAAAGCGGACATATCTCATGTGCTCGCCGGAGCACTTCGCGGTCGAGTACGCGATCAACCCGTGGATGGACGTCACCGCCACGGTCGACGCGGAGTTGGCGGTCAAGCAGTGGGACCGGCTGCGCGAGACCCTGGTGGGTCTCGGCCACGACGTGCACCTGCTCGACCCCGAACCGGGCCTGCCCGACATGGTGTACGCGGCCAACGGCGCGTTCGTCGTCGATGGCACCGTCTACGGCGCCCAGTTCAAGCACGAGCAGCGGACCGCCGAGGCGGGGGTTCACCGCGCCTTCTACGAGTCGCGGGGTTGGCGGTTCATCGCCCCGACGGTCACCAACGAGGGCGAGGGCGACTTCGCGTACCTGCCCGAGGCGCACGGAGGGCTGGTCCTCGCCGGGTACGGGTTCCGGACCGAGCCGGCGGCCCACGCCGAGGCCCAGGAGGCACTGGGCCGGCCGGTGGTCTCGCTGCGGCTGGTCGACCCGCGCTTCTACCACCTCGACGTGGCACTCGCCTCGATCGACGACGCCAACATCGCCTACTACCCCGGTGCCTTCTCCACCGCCAGCCAGAAGGTCCTGGCCCAGCTCTTCCCGAACGCGGTCCTGGCCGACGACGCCGACGCCCTCGCGTTCGGCCTGAACCTGGTCAGCGACGGGCTCAACGTCGTCCTGAACAGCGAGGCGCCGGGCCTGGCCGGCAAGCTGAAGGCGGCCGGCTACCAGCCGGTGCCGGTCGAGCTGGCCGAGCTGAAGAAGGGCGGCGGCAGCGTGAAGTGCTGCATCGCCGAGCTGCGGCACTGACCCCCGCACGCACGAAGGGCCGCCTCCCCCCGGGCGGCCCCCCCTTAGCCG
>JAEYGD010000303.1 GCA_023402505.1 Actinomycetes bacterium | reverse complement strand
CGCCGGCCCAGCCGGGCCGGTCGCTGAGGCAGCCGTCGGCCGGCGCGGTGGCCGGCGGGAACGGCTCGGCGGAGCGCTGGCGCGGCAGCATGACGTCGTCGTCGGTGCGCTCGGAGAGGTGCCCGGTCGGTGCCTCGCCCGGATGCGCGGGCGGGCCGCCGGCCAGCCGCCGCTGGTGGGTGGTCACCGGCGGCTCGTGGTGGCCCGGCCGGCAGGGCTCGTCCTGGGCGCAGCCGTGCTCGGCCTCCCCCTGCGCCATCCCGGTCTCCTCACGTCTCGCCCCTCGCCCACCGCGCTCCCCCGGCGTGCCCTGCCACCGTACTGGCCGGCACCGACGGCCTGTGCGGCGCGTACCCAGGTCAGCATCGACGGGACCGTGCCGTAGGGTGCGGCCGCACCGGCGTACACCCTTCGACGGAGGGCGGCCGGGTGACCTCCGCCGCGGGTCGGAGTCGGCGCGGACGCGGCTGTGGTGGGATCGGGCCATGCGACCGCCACCCTGGCTCGGCCCCGGCACCCTCGGCCGGGATCTCACGCTGGCCGGCGCGTCCCTGGCCGGCGGCCTGGTCCTGTACGGACTCGACAACCAACCGCAGTTGACCGCTGCCGAGAAGGGACCCGACCCGGCGTTCCTGCTGCCGCTGGTGGCGGTGTGCGCGGCGGTCGGCCTGCGCCGGGTGGCGACCCGGACCAGCCTGGCACTGGGGACCGTGGCGCTGGCCGTCGACTTCGCGTTGGGCGTGTCGCTGGCCACCCTGCTCGTCTACACCCAGGTCCTCTACGACGCCTGCGTCTTCGGGTCGGCCCGGACGTGGCGGCGGCTGCTGCGGATCACCGTGGCGCTGAGCGTCCTCGGCGCGGTGGCCGGCGTGCTCTGGTTGGGCCGCTGGCAGGGCGTCGGGGTGGCGGCCCCCGTCGTGCTGGCCGGGGTGCTGCCGGTGGTCACCGGGATCAGCGTCCGGCAGTACCGCGACCAGGCCGCCGCCGAGCGGGCCCGGGCCGAGCAGACCGCGCGGCTGGTCGAGCTGGACCGGCGGCAGGCGGTGAGCGCCGAGCGGGCCCGGATGGCCCGGGAGCTGCACGACGTGGTCGCCAACCACCTCAGCGCCGTGGCCATCCACGCCACCGCTGTGCTCTCCGTTCCCGGCCTGGACCGCTCCCAGGTGGAGTCGGCGCTGCGGGTGATCCGGGAGAACAGCGTGCAGGGCCTGGCCGAGATGCGGCAGATGATCGGGCTGCTGCGGGGGCCGGCCGACGGCGGCTCCGGTGCGGACGCGACCGAGGAGGCCACCCGCGCCCGGCTGAGCGAGGTGGCCACCGTGGTGGACCGGGCGCGGACCGCCGGCCTGGCGGTGGACGTCCGCTGGCACGGCGAGCCGCGTCCGCTGCCGGTCGGGGTGGACCTCGCCGCGTACCGCATCGTGCAGGAGTCGCTGACCAACGCCCTCAAGCACGGCGGGGGCGAGGCGGATCTGGCGGTGACGTACGAGCCGGCGACGGTCGTGGTCCGGGTGGACAACCCGCTGCGCGGTGGCCTCGCGACGGTGACCGGCGCGGGCGCGGGGCTGGTCGGGATGCGGGAACGGGTGGCGCTGCTGGACGGCCGGTTCACCGCCGGGCCGCGGGACGGGCGCTGGCACGTCCGCGCCGAACTGCCGACCGGCGTGCTGGTCGGGGATCGGGCGGCGACGTGAGCGACCCGGTGCGGGTGCTGCTCGCCGACGACCAGCCGGCCGTGCGGGCCGGCCTGGCCCTGATCCTGGCCGGAACGCCGGGCGTCGAGGTGGTGGGCGAGGCCGACGACGGCGTCGAGGCGGTCCGGCTGTGCCGGGAACTGCGTCCGGACGTCGCCGTCCTCGACGTGCGGATGCCCCGGCTGGACGGCATCTCGGCCACCCGGGAGATCGTCGGCGACCGGCTCGCCGACGTCCTGGTGCTCACCACGTTCGACCTCGACGAGTACGTCTTCGGGGCGCTGCGGGCCGGCGCCGCCGGTTTCCTGCTCAAGGACACCGACGCCGGCGGTCTCGTCGCGGCCGTGCTGGCGGTGGCCCGGGGCGAGGGCTTCATCGCCCCGGCGGTGACCCGACGGCTGATCACCGCCTTCGCCGCCACGGCGCCGGCCACGTCCGCGGCCACCCGGGCGGCGGTGACCGGCCTGACGCCCCGGGAACGCGACGTGCTGGCCTGTCTGGGCCTCGGGCTGTCCAACCAGCAGATCGCCGACCGGTTGGCGATGGCGGAGAGCACCACCAAGACGCACGTCAGCCGGATCCTCGCCAAGCTCGACCTGCGCAGCCGGGTGCAGGCGGCCATCCTGGCCCAGGAACTGGGCCTACCGGTACCCCCGGCCGGCCGGTGAGCCACCGGGCCGGCGGAGGGCGGCCCGGCACCGCCGAGCCCGCCTCGCCGGCCCAGGTCAGGGCGTGTCAGGCTGGGGCGGTGAGCGAGCCGGGGACCGAGCTGGCGGCCACGCTGCGCCGGATCGAGCGGGCGGCGGGGGCGCTGGCCACCGCCAGCGTGGCGCGGATGGACGAGACGCTGCCGTGGTTCCGGTCGCTCCCGGCCGACCAGCGTTCCTGGGTGATGCTGGTGGCCCAGGCCGGCGTGCGGTCGCTGGTGCAGTGGTTGCGCTCCGGCGGTGGGGCCGCGGACAGCACCCAGGAGGTCTCCGACGAGGTCTTCGCGACCGCGCCGCAGGCCCTGGCCCGATCGATCAGCCTCCAGCAGACCGTGGCGCTGATCAAGGTGACCATCGACGTGGTCGAGGAGCAGGTCCCGCATCTGGCCGCCCCGGGCGAGGAGCCGCAGCTGCGCGAGGCGGTGCTGCGGTTCTCCCGGGAGATCGCGTTCGCCGCCGCCCGGGTGTACGCGCGGGCCGCCGAGTCCCGCGGCTCCTGGGACTCCCGGCTGCAGGCGCTGCTGGTGGACGCGCTGCTGCGGGGCGACTCGCCGGACGTGCTGGCCAGCCGGGCGGCGGCGCTGGGCTGGGCCGACGCCCCGCCGGTGGCGGTGGCCGTGGGCCGCTCCCCCGGCGGCGAGGTGGCCGCCGTGTTGCACACGGTCTACCGGCAGGCCCGCCGGATCGGCGCCGAGGTGATCGGCGGGGTGCACGGCGACCGGCTGGTCATCGTGCTCGGCGGCGCCGCCGATCCGGTGGCCGCCACCGTCGAGCTGCTCGACGCCTTCGGCGACGGCCCGGTCGTGGTCGGCCCGGCCGTGCCGAGCCTGGACGAGGCCACCGAGTCGGCCCGGGCCGCCCTCGCCGGG
>JAEYGD010000067.1 GCA_023402505.1 Actinomycetes bacterium | reverse complement strand
GGGGCGGGCCACGCCGGGGGCCCCGCCGCCGTACCGACCGCCGACCGCGCCGGACCCCACGGCCCGGCCACGGGCGGCGTCCGGTGCCGTACCACCGATCCCGGTGAAGATCCTCGTCGCCGGCGGCTTCGGTGTCGGCAAGACCACGACGGTCGGCTCGATCTCCGAGATCGCCCCGCTGACGACCGAGGCGGAGATGACCAGCGCCGGGATCGGCGTCGACGACCCGGGCGCCCGCTCCGGGAAGACGACGACCACGGTGGCCATGGACTTCGGTTGCGTCACCATCGACCGCAGCCTGAAGCTGTACCTGTTCGGCACCCCCGGCCAGGCCCGGTTCGGGTTCATGTGGGACGACCTGGCCCGGGGCGCGCTCGGCGCGCTCGTCGTCGTGGACAGCAGCCGGCTGGACGACTGCTACCCGGCGGTCGACTTCTTCGAGCGGGCCGGGCTGCCCTTCGTGGTGGGGGTGAACGCGTTCGACGGTCGGGTGGCACACGACCTCGGCGCGATCCGGTGGGCGCTGGCGATCGGGGACCACGTGCCGCTGGTGCAGTTCGACGCCCGGGACCGGCTCTCCGTACGGGACGCCCTGCTGGTCGTCCTGGACCGGGCGCTGGACCGGGCCACGCAGGCGAGGAGGACCTGAACCGACGGACGGTCGAACCCGTTTCATCGAAGAGGGGTGGTCGTGATGAGGGGCGGTCTGGACGAGACGCTGGCCCGGCTGGCTCGGCGCGAGGAGGCGATGCGGCGGCGGGGCACCGACCCGGCGGCGGAGGGCGAGACGGCTTCGGCCGCCGGGCACCGCGACGGCGGGCACACCGAGCCCGGGCGGGCTGAGCCCGCTCGCAACGCCGGTCCGGCCTGGCCGGACAGCCGCGACGGCGGGCCGCGGCGTGCCGTCGAACCCGGCGGTACCGCGGTGGAGCCGGACGGCGTGGTCGCCCGGTCGGCCGGCCAGCACCGGGCGGACCCGGTGGAGGAGGTCGCCGAGGCGGTACGCCGGGTCGTGGAGCGGTACCCGGGCCTGGCGGTCGGGCTGCGGGTGGAGCACGGCGGTCAGGTGGTCCCGCTGCGGGTGGCTCGCTCCGGTGAGAGCGTCACGGTCACCGCGGAGCCCGCGGGCGTACCTCCGGGGGTGTGGCCGCTGTCGGTGAACACCGTGCCGGCGTGGGTGGACCGGGACGGCCTGGATCCGGACCCGGCGGCCCGGCTCGCGGAGCTGATCCGGCGCGACCCGTCCCTGCTCGACGGCGAGCCCACCTGGTAGCCGACCACAGCTGTCGAGCAGGATCCCTGGGCCGCACCGGCTAGGGTTCCTCGGGTGGGGGAGCTGACACTCACCGCCAGTCTGCGGCCGGCGGCGCTGGACGCCCGGCGGGGCATCGTGCGCCTGCACCCGGAGGTGCTCACGGCCCTCGGGCTGCGCCCCGGCGACCCGGTCCGGCTGGCCGGCCGCCGGGTCACCGCCGGGATCGCGGCGGCGGCCGAGCCGGGCGCGGGACCGGGCCTGCTGTACGCGGACGACCTGACGCTCGGCAACCTGGGTGTCCGCGACGGCGGGCAGGTGACGGTCGGCCCGGTGCCGGTCGCCGCCGCGGCCCGGGTCGTGCTGGCCGGTCCGCCGCAGGTGGTGGCGGCGGTGTCCCCGGAGATGCTGCGGCTCGCGCTGCTCGGCAAGGTGGTCACCGCCGGTGACGACGTGTCGCTGCTGCCCCAGGACGTGCTGCCGGACGCGTCGGTGCGCAGTCTCGTGGAGGCGGCCCGGCACAGCCTCTCCAACCGCGTCGGCTTCGCCTGGACCAGCACGCTGCTCACGGTCGTCGCCGCCGATCCGGAGACGGCGGCGCTGGTCACGATGGACACGGTCGTCGCCTGGGAGCACGGCGGCGCCACCCACGGCTCGGCGGCCGTCCTGGGAACCGTCCCCGGTGCCCAGGGTCCGCGCTTCTTCGGGGAAGGTGCTGCCTCCCGGGTCGGGGAGGCAGCACCTTCCCCGAAACCGCGGGAGGCGGGTGAGGTCGCCGGCGCCGACGCTCCCTCGGTGGACGAGCTGCCCGGGCTGCGGGCCCAGGCGGAGGAGCTGACCGAGCTGCTCGACCTCGGCTTCCACCACCGCGAGGTGCTCCGCCGGCTCGGCACCACGGTCGCCCTCGGCGTCCTCCTCGACGGCCCGGCCGGCTCCGGCAAGTCGGCGCTGGTCCGTGCGGTCGCCGCCCGGGTGGGTGCGCGGGTGCGGCCGCTGTGGGGGCCGGAGCTGGCCGCGTTGACCAACGCGGCGGCGGCCGAGCGGCTGCGTACGGCCGCCGCCGAGGTCCGCGCCGACGGCCAGTCGGTCCTGCTGGTCAGCGACGTCGAGGCGCTCGCACCGGCCGAGGCGCCCGGCCCGGTGGCCACCGTGTTCCGTCAGGTGGTCGCCGAGACCGTCGCGGCCGGAGCGGCGGTGGTGTGCACCACCGGCCGTCCCGAATCCGTGGACCCGGCACTGCGCAGCCCGGACCTGCTCTCGGTACGGATCACCGTGCCGCTGCCGGACGCCGCCCTCCGGCGGGAGCAGCTCGGGGTGCTGACCCGGCAGGTGCCGCTCGACGAGGACGTACGGCTCGACGAGGTGGCCGCGCGTACGCCCGGTTTCGTCGCCGCCGACCTGGCCGCACTGGTCCGGGAGGCCGGGGTGCGGGCGGCGCTGCGGCAGAAGGCGGCGGAGCGTCCGAGCGTGGCGATGGCCGACTTCACCGCCGCCCTGGAGGTGGTCCGCCCGACCACGATGGCGTCGTCCACTCTGGAGTTGGCGTCGGTCACCCTCGACGACGTCGGGGACCTGGTCGAGGTCAAGCAGACGTTGACCGAGTCGGTGCTGTGGCCGCTCACCTACCCGGACACGTTCGCGCGACTCGGCGTGCAGCCGCCGCGCGGCGTCCTGCTCTACGGCCCGCCGGGCTGCGGCAAGACCTACCTGGTGACGGCGCTGGCCGGCTCGGGCCGCGCGAACGTGCTCTCGGTCAAGGGCGCCGAGCTGCTGTCGAAGTGGGTGGGCGAGAGCGAGCGCGCGGTGCGCGAGCTGTTCCGCCGGGCCCGCGAGGCCGCGCCGACGCTGGTCTTCCTCGACGAGGTGGACGCCCTCGCCCCGGTACGCGGTCAGGCCACCGACGGCGGCACGACCGACCGGGTGGTGGCCGCCCTGCTCACCGAACTGGACGGCGTGGAGGCGCTGCGCAACGTGGTGGTGGTCGGCGCGACCAACCGGCCGGACCTGGTGGATCCCGCCCTGCTGCGTCCCGGGCGGCTGGAGCGGCTGGTGTACGTGCCGCCGCCGGACGGGCCGGCGCGGGCGGAGATCCTGCGGGCGGCGTCGCGGGCGGTGCCGCTGGCGCCCGACGTGGACCTCGCCGACCTCGCCGAGGAGTTGGACGGATTCTCGGCGGCGGACTGCGCGGCGCTGGTCCGGGAGGCGGCGCTCGCCGCGATGCGGGAGTCGCTGTCCGCGGCCACGGTCACCGCCGCGCACGTCGCGACGGCCCGCGCCCGGGTGCGGCCCTCGCTGGACCCGGTCCAGGTCGCCTGGCTGGCGGCGTACGCGGAGAAGAACGCTCCCTCAGCCTGACGCCGGCCGGCTCAGTCGGTCGGGAGCAGCGGGCCGAGCGGGCCGAGGTCGAGGTTGAGGTCCTCCGGGGCGAGACCGAAGTACGTGCGCAGCGCCGCCATCTGTTCCTCCAGCGCCATCAGCGTCGTCCCGATCCGCTCGACCTGCTCCTCGGTGAGGTCGCCGAGGTCCACGCGGCGCAGCGCCTGCCGCTCCATCAGCTGCCGCAGCAGCTCGATCACGGTGAGCACGAGGCTGGCCAGTCCCCGCTCGACGGAGTCCCGGTCGACGGCGAGCCGCCGGTCCAGGGGCGTCACCGTGGGTGGCTGCCAGGTCGGCGCGCCGAGCGCCGCCGCCAGGTCGGCCGCCTCGTCCCGGCCGTTCACGCCACCTCCCCGGCGAGCACGGGACCGCGGTCCACGGCCAGTTCCGGCGGGGCGAGGGCGCCGACGGAGGCGACGAGGGCGCGCAACGAGACGCGTACCAGGTCGACGTCGGCGATGGCGATGGTGATGTCGCCGCTGATCACCACGCCGCTGGCGAGCACCCGGTCGAGCAGGTCCACCAGGGCCACCGGCCGGTGGTCCAGGCCGTCGGCGCTGTTCGGCGCGAGCTGGGTGGTCACCGGACCGTCTCCGGGGCCGGGTCGTCGGGGAGTTCCTCGGCGAAGGAGTACGGCGGCCACGGGCCGGTCAGTTCCAGCCGGATCTCCGGGTGCCGCTCGCCGAGGGCGCCGACCAGCGCGGTGAAGTCGGCCAGCGCCGCGTCGTCGACGAGGTACGCGCCGTTGAGGATCATCGTGGTCGGGGCGCCGGAGAGCCGCCGGTCCTGCGGCGGGTGGCGGCGGGCGGCCACGGCCGGCCCGGCCAGCGCCGTGTGCACCGCCGCCGCGGCGGCGCCCGCGATCCGCTGGCCCTCCTCCCGCGCGGTGAGCTGGGCTCGACGCCGCCGCAGGTACGCCGCCCCGGCCCCGCCGGCCCCGGCCGGCTGCGCCGCCCGGGGTGTCGCCCCCGGTACGACGTAGCCCTTGACGCCCCACTCGCTGCGGCCGGCCAGCCGGTCCAGGACGGCGGCCAGTTCGGTCCGGCGGTTCGTGAGCAGCGCGGCGACACGGTCGTCGCCGTGGTGGACGGTCGCCAGTCGCGCCGGCACGACCGGTCCGGTCCCGGCCAGCGTCGCCACCACCGCGTGGTGGGCCCGGGCGGCCCGCTCCAGCCAGGCGAGGTCCTCCAGGTTGCGGCGCAGCGCCTCCTCGCCGTACTCGGTCAGGGGCGCGGTGCTGACCACGGCGGCCAGCCCGGCGGACCGCACCGCGCGGGCCGGTGCGCCGTCCATGCCCACGGTCGCGGCCAGCACCTCCGCCGCCACGTCCCGGACCACACCGTGCAGCCAGGTGCCCGCGCCGACACCGGTCGTGGCGGCGACCCGCTCAGCCGTCGAGCTCATCCCAGTCCTCCCTCCGGGCGGCCCGCCGGGCGGCGCGGGGCCGGCGCTCCGCCTCGACCTCCTCGGGGTCCCGCGGGCCCGGTTCGACCGGCGGCCGGGCCCGGGAGCTGAGCCACGGGTCGTGCTCCCACCAGTCGATGCCGATCTGCCGCGCGGTGTCGACGGACGCGACGACCAGCCGCAGCTTGAGCGTCAGCAGCTCGATGTCGAGCAGGCTCACCCGGATGTCGCCGGCGATCACGATGCCCCGGTCGAGGACGCGCTCCAGGATGTCGCCGAGGTTGGCCGGCTCGTGGCCGGCCGGCAGCACCTGCCCGGAGTTCTGCACCACCGAGGGTGGCTGCGCAGTGGTCATCTCAGCCCCCGTCCCCCTTGCCGCGTTGGTAGCGGCGCGTCCGCCGGTAGCCCAGCAGGGCGCCCGTCATGTCCAGCTCCACCTCGTACAGGCCGAGCAGGTCGGTCGACGCCGGGATGCGGTGGTCCTCGACCACCTCCACCCCGACCAGCCAACCGTCGTCGGTGGGCGCGACCGAGGTGATGCCGAGCGCTTCCCGACCGGTCAGCGAGACGATCTGCCGCAGCCCCTCCCGGGCCGCCTCGGCCGCCGACACCGTCTCGTACTCGTCCTCGTCGGCGTACCGGTCGTCGTCGACCCGCGTCCGTCCTGGTGCCATGTCATCCCCCTCGCCCGCGATCGTCGCCACGCCGCCGCTCGACCGGTCCGCCGGCCGTCCTCCGCCGGCCCGCCGGTGGTGGCCGCCGGAGCGGGCCGGAGGTGGCTGGGCCAGCCGTGCCCGTGGCCGGGGCGGGCGTGTCCGTGGCCGGGGCGGCGGTGCCGGCGCCCGGGGGCAGCAGCCGGTTCACGACCTGCCGCTGCCCCCGGTCCCGCTGCTCGCGGGTGATCTCGCCGGCCGCCTCGGCCCGGTCCAGGTCCTCCAGCTCGCGCCGGATGTTCACCGGGTTGTGCTGCTGTGACTCCGCCTCCCGGGCGACCAGCTTGACGACCGCCGTCAGCCCCCGCACGGGGGCGTACGGCAGGGTCAGCAGCGCCCAGAGGAGGTCCACCGTCACTCCACCAACTGGTGCGCGCTGACGAAGTCGTACGGGGCGAGCGGTCCGAGCAGGCGCATCCGCAGCCGGTCCCGGTGCTGCTCGGCGAAGTCCTCCACCGCCCGGTCGAAGTCCTCCTCGTCGTCCGTACCGACCAGGAAGGCGACGTTCACCGCGTCCAGTTCGTGGCTCGGTGACCTGGGTGCGGTCCGCACCGCGTACGGGGCCATCGCGTCGACCAGCTCCCGGTTGGCCGCCTCCCGCCGCAGCTCCACCGCCTGGCTGATCAACTCACCGAGCCGGATCCGCTGCTCCCGGGTCGCCGCCTCGGGCCGGCCGCGCACCTGCCCGGCCAGGTCCGCGGCCCGCCGGTCGGCGGCCAGGATGTCGCTGATCACCCACTGCTCGTCGAAGCGGCCGTGCACCGTGTACTGGACCCGGTCCTCGAACTCGTCGAGCGCGGCGGCGAACCGGTCGTGGTGCGCCGTCAACAGGTCCCGCACCCCGTCCGGGCCGGTCACCACGGTGCCGAAGCGCACCGGCAGCACCGGCGCGACGGCGGCCGTGCCGTCGAGCAGCGACTCGTACGCGGCCAGGTCGTCCGGCCGACCCAACGGCTCCGCCAGTCCCACCTCGCTGACCAGTGCCGCCAGGCCGTCGTTCCGGATCGCGGCGACCTCACCGGGCGGGTCGCCG
>JAEYGD010000551.1 GCA_023402505.1 Actinomycetes bacterium | reverse complement strand
CCGCCGAGCCGTCCGGGGACGGCCGGACCGGGGGCCGGACGTCGGGCGAGCCGCGCCGTGCCGCCGTACCCCCGCCCCGGCCCGCGCCCGACGTGGAGGCCGTCCCGCCGGAGGGCGACGACGAGCGCGCGGAGGACCGGCCGGCCGGTCCGGCGACCCCGGTCACCGACGCGGGCGGTCTGACCGAGCGCGAGCGGGGCATCCTCGACTTCGAGCAGCAGTGGTGGCGGCACGCCGGCGCCAAGGAGCAGGCCATCCGGGACCGGTTCGGCCTCTCCGCCACCCGCTACTACCAGTTGCTGAACGCGCTGCTGGACAATCCGGCCGCGTTGGCCGCGGAACCGGTCCTGGTGCGGCGGCTGCAGCGCCTGCGCTCCTCCCGCGCCCGCAACCGGCGCCGCTGACCCGCGACGCCGCCGGCCCGGCCCAGCGCCGCATGCCCGCGCGGATCCCGGGTAGCCGGGGGCGTCACGCGGGCGGTGCGGAGCGGAAGGGAGCGGGCCATGGGTGGGAGGGCGCGCCGGGTGCGCGACCCGGCCGTTCCCGGCGTGGGTGAGCGGGCCCCGGAGGCGATGGACGAACCGCGCCGCTCCGCCGTCCGGCGGACGATGCGGGTGCGCTCGGCGTCGGACCCGGCACCGGGCCGGCCGTACAACGAGGACGTGGTGTTCCGGTTCGGGCCGCTGGTCGGCGTGCTCGACGGCGCGACGGTGCCGCAGGGCTTCGACACCGGCTGCGTGCACGGCCCGGCGTGGTACGTGCGGCATCTCGCGGCGCGGATCGGCCTGGCCGAGGCGGCCCGGCCGGCGGCGACGCTGATGAGCAACCTCGCGGCGGCGATCCTGGCGGTCCGCGCCGATCATGGTGACCAGTGCGACCTCGACCACCCGGGCACCCCGTCGAGCACGGTGTGCCTGCTGCGGGACGGCGGCGACCAGGCCGACTGGCTGGTGCTCTGCGACAGCCCACTGCTGCTGGAACTGGGCGGTGGGGTGAGCGTGGTCACCGACGACCGGCTGGACACCGCCCTGGCGGACCTGCGGGCGGTCGCCGACGGCCTGCCCGCCGGCGCCGACCGGGAGACCCGCTTCCGGCACGCGGTGACGCTGCAGCGGGAGCGGATGAACCGGACGCACGGCTACTGGGTGGCGGCGTCGGACCCGGACGCCGCGTACCACGCGCTCGCCGGCACGGTGCCCCTCGACGGGCCGGACGGGCTGCGCCGGGCGGTGCTGCTCAGTGACGGGGCTTCCGCGGCGGTGGAGCACTTCGGCCTGTTCGACTGGACCGGGCTGCTGGGCGTGGTGACCGCCGAGGGGCCGGAAGCGCTCGTCGACCGCGTACGCGTCGCCGAGCGGGATCTCGCGGACCGGCTCCGGCGGCACAAGCCGGCCGACGACGCCTCGGTGATTCTCTGCGAATTCGGCGACGGAGCGTGAGGAGGAACACGATGGGGGCCGACCGGCCGATACCTGCGTCCAGACCGCCAGTCGCCTCCGAACGGGGTGGACTCGACCCGGTGGGCCCGGCAGACTGCGGCACGTGGCGAGTGCGGTGCGGTTGGAGCCGGTGAGCGAACAGAACCTCGAGTCGTTGCTCTCCGTAGCGGCTGCCGAGGCGGAGCCGGCCGACGTCATGCCCCCGGTCGAGGCTCCGGCCGGCTGGTCGCACGCCCGCCGGGAGGCGTTCCGCGAGTTCCACCGGGCGAGCTTCGCCGGGCTCGACGGCCCCACCCGCACCCAGATGTACGCGATCCTGGCCGGTGGCGAGGTGGTCGGGATGATCCGCATGACCCGCTGCGAGGAGCCCGGCACGGTCGAGACCGGCGTGTGGCTCGGTCGCTCGGCGCGGGGCCAGGGGATCGGGCCGGCCGCACTGCGGGAACTGCTCAACATGGCGGCGGCCGCCGGGATGCGTCAGGTCGTCGCCGTCACCACACCTGCCAATTCCGGTGCTCTGTCCGTCCTCTCGAAATGCGGCGCGGAATTGCGCGAAGAAGGCGGCCGGGTCCACGCGACAATATGTCTGGACTCCACCCCGCCGACTCTTTGAGCAGTCTCTGTCGGGTCGCGTCTTCCCTGTTCAGGAAGCCTTCGTCGTCCCGTTTGGGAGGAATCAATCCGGCTTTCTGATTCGTTTAGTCGAATGCGTGGCGAACGGCCGGAAATAGGTTTTGCCGATCGGTCGCCGGGTACTGCCCGCCGGGTCCGCACAACGGGCACCTGATCGCGGGCCGTCCACGTCGCTCTCCCCGGTGGCTGTTTCCAGGCCCCCTGTCGATCAGGTGTCTCCGCTCCGGGGAGCGAAGGAGAACTGATGAACAGCGGAGCACGGATCGGGCTTGCGGTCGGCGCCGGCTATCTGCTCGGGCGCCGGCGCAGGCTGCGCAAGGCGCTGATCATCGCGGCGGCCGTGGCTGCGGGCCGCGCCAGCAAGGACTCCGGTGGCCTGCTCGCGGCCGGTCACCGGTTGCTGCAGTCGTCCCCGCACCTGAGCAACCTCGGAAAACTCGGTGGGCCGCTGGCGGCGGCCGGCAAGGCGGCGGCGACGGCCGCCGCCGGGAGCGGCATCGACGCGGTCAGCGACAAGCTGCGCGGCTCCGCCGACGCCCTGCGGCGCCGTTCGGCCGGTGACCAGGCAGGGCAGGAACCGACGGGGCAGGAGACCACCCGCGACGGAGACGAGCAGGCCGACGGCGGCCGGCCGGCGGACGACGACCGGCGGCGGGGGCGGTGACCATGGCGAACGGGACGCAGGCGGGCGGGCTGGGCCGGAAGGCCCGCGACCAGCTCGGCGCCGACCTGAAGGACCTGGCTGCCGCGATCGGCGAGCGGGCCGTCGCGGTGGTGACCGAGCAGGTCACCGGCGCCACCGGCCGGCTCAGCGAGTACGCGAAGCAGGGCGGCGGGCCGGGGCTGATCGCCGCCGCGACCGGCGCGCACAAGCTCGCCGAGGGCAGCTCACCGATGAAGGCGATGGTCCAGGCCGGGATGGCCGGCGGTAAGGAGAAGATCATGTCGGCCCTCGGCGGTCGGAAGGGTGGCAAGGGCGACGGCAAGTTGAAGGTCACCAACATCGTCGAGACGATCGAGGTCGGCGTGCCGGTGCGGGTCGCGTACAACCAGTGGACGCGGTTCGGCGACTTCCCGAGCTTCATGAAGAAGGTCGAGCAGGCCGAGAACGACTCCGACGAGAAGATGACCTGGAAGGCGCAGGTCTTCTGGTCGCACCGGAGCTGGGAGTCGACGATCGTCCGGCAGGTCCCGGACAAGCTGATCCACTGGCGGTCGAAGGGCGAGAAGGGCTCCGTCGACGGCACCGTCAGCTTCCACGAGCTGGCGCCGGACCTGACCCGGATCCTGGTGGTGCTCGAGTACCACCCGCAGGGCTTCTTCGAGCACACCGGCAACCTGTGGCGCGCCCAGGGCCGCCGGGTCCGGCTGGAGCTGAAGCACTTCGTCCGGCACGTCATGACGCAGACCGTGCTCGACCCGGACGCGGTCCAGGGCTGGCGCGGCGAGATCGAGGACTCGCAGGTGGTCAAGGACCACGAGACGGCGCTGCGCGAGGAGCAGGAGCGCCGGCGCGAGGAACGGGAGCAGCAGGAGCGCGGCCGGCGCGGGGAACGGGAGCGGCCCGAGCCCGCCGAACGCGGCGCGGCCGAACCGGAGGCCGAGGAAGAGGCCGAGGAGGAGCCCCGCGAGGAGCGCCGGCCGGTCCAGCGCGGGCGCCGTCGACCGCCCGTCCGCCGTCGTCCGGTCGACGAGGAGGAGTACGAGGACTACGACGAGGACTTCGACGAGGGGTACGACGAGGAGGACGAGTACGAGGAGCAGCCGCCGCCGCGCCGCCAGCAGCCCACCCGGGCGCGGCGCCCCCGCGAGGAGGCGCCCGAGCGGCCCCGTCCGGTCCGTCGCGCACCCGAGCCGCCACGTCGTCCGGTCGTGCGACGCCGCCGCGAGGAGCGTGACGAATGACGGTGGCGACCAGCGGAGGTCAGCAGGCCGGCGCGCTGGAGCGAATCGGTGGCGGTGGCCTCGCCGATGTCGTGGAGACGGTGCTGGACAAGGGCATCGTGATCGACGCCCAGGTGTCGGTCGACGTGGTCGGCATCCAACTGATGGAGATCAACGCCCGGATCGCGATCGCCAGCATCGAGACGTACCTGCGGTTCGCCGAGACGGTCGACCGGCTCGACGTCGTCCCGGAGGGCCAGCAGGGGCTGGTCGACCTGGTGGAGGACGTCTCCGGCGCGATCACCAAGGGAACGGCCGTCGGCGGGCTCGGCAGGGCCGCCAAGGAGATCAGCGGTGCCGTGGTGGACTCCCCCGGGGACCGGGGATCCGGGGACCGGGACCAGCGCCGACGGCGGGACGGGGAGCGCCGGGATGAGTGAGCAGAACGCGCAGCCGGCCGGCGAGACAGGGCTGTTCGTCTACGGCATCGTGCCCTCGGACGTGGAGCCGACCCCCGACGCGTCGGGGGTCGGCTCCACGTCCGAGGGC
>JAEYGD010000546.1 GCA_023402505.1 Actinomycetes bacterium | reverse complement strand
GCCCTCGGCACGGGGCGGTGACGGCGCCAGCGAGCCGGCCCGGCTGAGCACGTCGGCGCAGGCCAACCGGACCAGCTCACGCCGGCGCAGGGCGCGCACCGCCCGGGTCGCCTCGGCCGGGTCGTCGGCGTGCCGGGCGGCCGCCGCCGCGAAGCCCTCGCAGAGCACGTCGCGGGTACGCGGTGTCAGCTCGCTCTCCTCGGCGAGCAGGCGCAGCGCCTCCGGTTCCCGGGACAGCAGGTCGGCCGCGTACCGGGAGGAGGAGAGGACCCGGGCCAGCCGGCGGGCGACCGGCCCCTCGTCGCGCAGCAGCCGCAGGTACCACGGGGTGCTGCCGAGCTTGTCGGAGACCTGCCGGTAGTTGAGCAGCCCGCGGTCCGGCTCGGGCGCGTCGGCGAACTCGCTGAGCAGCACCGGCAGCAGGGTGCGCTGGATGGCGGCGGTGCGGCTCACCCCGCCGGTGAGCGCCTGGAGGTGCCGCAGCGCCCCGGCCGGGTCGGCGAAGCCGAGGATCTCCAGCCGGTTGCGGGCCGCCTCCGGGGTGAGGCGCAGCCCGTCGGCGGGCACCCGGGCGACGGACTCGAGCAGCGGCCGGTAGAGCAGCTTGGCGTGCAGCCGGCGTACGTCGGTGGCGTGGGCGATCCACTCGGCCCGGAACTCCTCGACGGCGCTGCGGCCGGGCGTCGCCGCGTAGCCGAGCGCCCCGGCCAGCCAGCGCAGCGCGGCCGGGTCGGTGGGCACGGTGTGCGTGCGGCGCAGGCCCTGCAGTTGCAGCCGGTGCTCGACGGCCCGCAGGAACCGGTAGCCGCGCAGCAGCGCCTCGCCGTCGGCCCGCCCGACGTAGCCGCCGGCGACCAGCGCCCGCAGCGCCGGGATGGTGCCCGGCGCGCGCAGCGTCTCGTCACCGCGGCCGTGCACCAGTTGCAGCAGCTGCACCGCGAACTCGATGTCGCGCAGCCCGCCGGGGCCGCGCTTGATCTCGCGTTCCAGCTCCTTCGGCGGGATGTGGTCGATGATCTTGCGGCGCATGGCGCGGACGTCCTCGACCGCCTCCGGCCGCTCGGCCGCCCGCCAGACCAGCGGGGCCAGCTGGTCGATCCACTCCCGGCCCAGCGCCAGGTCCCCGGCCGCCGGCCGGGCCTTCAGCAGCGCCTGGAACTCCCAGGTGCGGGCCCAGCGGCGGTAGTAGGCGAGGTGGCTGGCGAGGGTGCGGACCAGGGGCCCCCGGTTGCCCTCGGGACGCAGCGCGGCGTCCACCGGCCAGGCGACCAGCCCGCAGATGTGGATCAGCCGGGTGGCGACCGTCGTCGCCGCCGACAGGTCGTCGTCCTCCGCCGCCACGAAGATCACATCGACGTCGGAGACGTAGTTCAGCTCACCACCGCCGCACTTGCCCATCGCCACCACGGCCAGCCGGGGCGGGGCCGTGCCCTCGGGCAGCTCACCCAGTGCGAGCTCGTACGCGGCCGCGAGCGTGGCGTCGGCCAGACCGGACAGCGCTGCCATCGTCTGCTCCAGGCCCCGGCCGCCGGTCAGGTCGGCCGCCGCGATCCGCAGCAACGCCAGACGGTACGCCGACCGCAGCTCCGCGACCGGCTGCCCGGCGCCGGTCAGGTGCAGCTGCCCGTCGGCGGACGGCGCAAGCCCGTCCGGGGCGGTCCGCAGGGCCGCCCACTGGTCCGGGTTGGCGACCAGGTGGTCGCCGAGGGCCGAGGAGGCGCCGAGCACGGCGACCAGACGCCGGCGCAGCCCCGGGTCGTCGTGCAGCGCGGCGAGCAGCGCGGACCCGGTGCCGTCGCCGGCCGCCCGGCACTCGGCCTCCACCAGCCGGTGCAGCTGGCGCAGCGCCAGGTCCGGGTCGGCGGCCCGGGACAGCGCGGCGAGCAGTTCCGCCGCCCGCTCGTCGGCGGGTTCCTGGGTGTCCGGCCGCCACAGGCCCAGACCCTCGGGGCCGAGCAGGTCGGCGGCGCGGGCACCGCCGTCGCCGGTGCCGAAGCCGTATCGGGCCAGCCGCCCCGCGGCCCTGGTCGGCCGGCTCATCAGTGCCCGAGCAGCGGCAGGCTGCGGCGGGGGTCCTCGTCGAGTTCGCCGAGGGCCAGGGCGGCGAAGCGCGCCGCGAACGGCTGCCAGACCTCCTCGACGTCGGCCATCACCGCGTCACACGCGGCGACCACCACCTCCGGGTCGTACCCCAGGTCGGCGAGGAACGTCGAGTCGCTGGCCCAGTCGGCGATCATCGCCGTGTCGCACTCGATGTGGAACTGCAGACCCCACGCCCGGTCGCCGAGGCGGAACGCCTGGTGCGGGTAGCGGGTCGAGGCGGCCAGCAGGGTCGCGCCGGCCGGCAGCTCGGTGATCTCGTCGGCGTGCCACTGGAGCACGTCCGGGATCAACGGGACGTACCGGAAGAGCGGGTCCTGCCCGGCGGCGTCCCGGCGGCCCACCACCCCGGGGCCGACCTCGGGACCGGACGGGCTGCGCTCGACCGTGCCGGCGTGCGCGGTGGCGAGCAGTTGCGCGCCGAGGCAGACGCCCAGCGTCGGCACCCGGTGCCGGACGGCCTTGCGCAGCAGCGCCTCCACCCGGGGGAACCAGGGCGCGCCCGGCGAGCCGTCCGGCAGCGGGTACGCCTGCTGCTCGCCGCCCAACACCACCAGCGCCGACCACCCGTCGAGGTCGGCGGGGAGCTCCTCGCCGGCGTGCGGGCGGACCACGTACAGGTCCAGGCCGGCCTCGGTCAGCCACTCCCCCAACCGGCGCGCATCGTCGGTCGGGTCGTTCTCGATCACCAACGCGGTTGCCACGACGTCGAGGCTATCCCGTACGCCCGCCGGAGAGCTGGCTAGGCTCGGCCCCTGTGATCACCGACGAGGTCCTCCGTCCCCCGGCGCTGCGCCCGGGCGACACGGTCATGCTGGTCTCGCCGTCCGGGCCGACCCGCCCGGAGCGGGTGGCGCGCGGTGTCGAACTGCTCACCGGCTGGGGCCTGCGGCCGGTGCCCGGCCCGAACGCGTACGCCCGGCAGGGCTACCTGGCCGGCACGGACGAGCTGCGGGCAGCCGACCTGAACGCCGCGTTCGCCGACCCGGAGGTCCGGGGGGTCATCTGCACCCGCGGCGGTTACGGGGTCCAGCGAGTCGTCGACGCGATCGACATGGCCGCCGTACGCCGGGACCCGAAGGTGGTGGCCGGCTTCTCGGACATCACCGCCCTGCAGTTCGCGCTCTGGCGGGGCGCCCGGCTGGCCGGGGTGCACGGGCCCGGGGCCGCCTGGCGGGACGAGCGGACGACGCTGGACTCGGCGCAGTCCCTGCACGCCGCGTTGATGACCACCGAGCCGGTGACGGTGGCGGCCCGCGAGGGTGAGGAAACCTACGGCGTCCGGGTGCCGGGCCGGGCCACCGGCCGGCTACTGGGCGGCAACCTGTGCCTGATCGTGGCATCGCTCGGCACCCCGGACATGCCCGACCTGACCGGGGCGGTGCTGCTGCTCGAAGAGGTGCAGGAACCGCCGTACAAGGTCGACCGGATGCTCACCCAGCTGCGCCGGGCCGGCACGCTGGCGGGCGTGGCCGGGGTGGCCGTCGGGCAGTTCACCGAGTGCGCCGACGGCTGGGCGGTGGACGTCGCGGACGTCCTGACCGAGCGGCTCGGCGACCTGGGCGTACCGGTCCTGGGCGGCCTGCCGGTCGGCCACGGCGTCGGGCAGCTCACTGTCCCCGTCGGCACCGAAGCGGTGCTGGACGCGGACGCCGGCACCCTGACCGTCGCCCCAGCAGTCCGCTGACCGTCCCCGCCTCCGTCCCCCGCCCTTCCGCCTTCTCCCTCTCCCCCCCGTCACCTCCCTCGGCCCTCCGCCCTTTTTCCCCCTTCCGCCC
>JAEYGD010000533.1 GCA_023402505.1 Actinomycetes bacterium | reverse complement strand
ATCTTGCACTTTCGGCCCTCGAAATGCACCTTCGGCCCGTTTCGTCGGGGCACAAAGTGCAAGATCGCGGGGTGGGGTGGGGTGGGGGGGTCAGCCGGGACGGGTCAGGTCGGTGTAGTCGGCTGCGGTGAGCGGAGCCTGGGACAGCGACCCGTCGGCGCGGGGCACCTCGAGCGGCTGGCCGCCGCGCAGGAACGACACCGAGTCGACCTCGTCGCGGGCGGTGAGCGTGCAGACGATCTGGCCGAAGGCGAGCACCTCGTCGTTGCGCCCGGTCTCGTCCCTCGCCTCGGGGACGTCGACCTCGGCCCGCGTACCGGCCAGACGCACGCCGGCGACGGTGACCGCCCCCGGCAGCGCGGTGGACAGGCGGTCGTCCCGCTCCGCCTGGTTCGGGCCGGCCAGCAGGTGCTGGAGGTGCTGGTCGACGGTCGACGAGGTGTCGAGCCGGCGGACGACCGGCACGAGACGGTCCTCGCGGACGAAGCAGAGGACCTCGTCGAACCGCCCGGTCGGAGCGGAGGTGGCGGTGCCCGGCGTGGGGAACGGGCCGGGCGGCACCTCCACCGCCCGTGGCCGGTCGTCGGTGGGGACACCACACCCGGCCAGGAGCACGGTGAGCAGCACGGCGACCGCCGTCCGGGCGTTCACTCCACCCTCCCGGGCAGCTCCACCCGGAAGCGGGCGCCGCCGCCGGGCCGGTCGCCGGCGCTCGCGCGCCCGCCGTGGGCGGCGGCGTGCTGTGCGACCAGGGCCAGGCCGAGGCCGGTGCCGTCGGTGCCGGCACGGGCGTGGGCGGCACGACCCCGGACGAACCGGTCGAAGATGATCTCACGGTCCTCCACCGGCACGCCGGGGCCGGCGTCGTCCACCTCCACGACGCCGGTCGTGCCCTCGACCGACAGGCGAACGGCGACCGGCCCGCCGCCGTACCGGACGGCGTTCTCCAGCAGGTTGACCAGCACCTGCTCGAAGCGCCGCCGGTCGACCCGCCAGTCGGCCGGCGTGCCGGGCTCGACCCGGACCAGGTCCTCCGGCAGCCCGTGGCCACCGCACACTCCCCGGGCGAGCGAACCCGGGTCCACCGACTCCCGCTGGGCCGGCTGGTCGGTCCGGGACAGGTCGATGAGGTCGTTGACCAGTTGCTGGAAGCGGTCCACCTCGTCGACCACCAAGCCCGCCGCCGTGGCCGTCCGCTCGTCGTGGTGGTCGCGCCGGCGGGCGAGGACGCTCGCCGCGGCAGAAAGCGTCTGCAACGGTGAGCGCAGCTCGTGGCTCACGTCGGCGGCGAAGCGGCGGTCCCGCTCGATGCGCCGGGCCAGCTGGTCGACCATGTCGTTGAAGGAGGTCGACAGGCGGGTCAGGTCCGGGTCGGTGGCCGGCGTCAGGCGGGTGGTGAAGTCACCGGCCGCGATCCGCTCGGCGGCGTCCGCGACGGCGGTCAGCGGGCGCAGGCTGTGCCGGGTGGCGTACCAGCCGAAGGCGGCGCCGGAACCGGCCACCATGATCGCCACCGCGGTCAGTGCCAGCGCGAGGACCTGGAAGGTCTCCTCCAGTTCGCGCAGCGACGTCAGCTCGTAGTAGCTGTCACCGTCGGGCAGGGGCACCCCCACCAGCAGGGTGGGCTGCCCGGCGAGGCGGACCCGCTGCACCGCCGGCTGGCCGGCGCGGACGCGCTGCTGCAGCGCCGCGGGTACGCCGGCGGAGGCCGTCTCGGCGGTCCGCGCGTACCAGAAGCCGTCGAGGTGGAGCAGCGGCCGCCGGGCGCTGCCGGTGTCCAGGGCGCGCAGCACCTCCACGACGTCGGGGCGGTCGGTGTCCAGGCCCGTGGTGACCACCGCCGCGTCGAAGTACGCCGCCCGCACGGCGGTGCGTTCGCGCTCGTCGAGCAGGGTGCGCCGGGTCAGGTCGTAGGAGATCAACGCCATCGACGAGGCGAGCAGCGCCGCACCGACGGCGAACCCGGCGGTGACCCGCGCGCGGAGCCCGAGGCGTCTCATCGCTGGAGCTTGTAGCCGAGGCCGCGCAGCGTGACCAGGTGCCGGGGGTTGCCCGGTTCCGCCTCGATCTTCTGGCGCAGCCGGCCCACGTGTACGTCGACCAGGCGTTCGTCACCGCTGTCGTACCCCCAGACCCGCTGGAGCAGCTGTTGCCGGGACAGCACCCGGCCGGCGTGCTCGGCCAGCTCGCACAGCAGCCGGAACTCGGTCCGGGTCAGCGCCACCGGCTGCCCGCCCCGGCGCACCTCGCCCGCGTCCGGACTGATCTCCAGGTCGCCGACGACCTGCACCGGGACCGGGGCGGCGATGCTGCGGGCGCGGCGGCGCAGCGCCCGCAGCCGCGCCGAGAGCTCCTTGATGGCGACCGGCTTGACCACGTAGTCGTCGGCCCCGGCCTCCAGCGCGGCGACGATGTCGTGGGTGTCGTCGCGGGCGCTGACCACGACGATCGGGACGTCGTCGTCGCGGCGCAGCTGCCGGATGCCCTCGAACCCGTCGATGCCGGGCAACATGAGGTCGAAGAGCACATAGTCGGCCGGATTCGAGCGCTGCGTCCGGAGCCCTTCCTCGGCGGTCGCCGCGCCCCGCGCGGTGTACCCCTCCTCCTCGAGAGCGAGCAGCAACGCCAGCCGGATGCGGTCGTCGTCCTCGATCACCAGTACGGCCGTCATACCGGCATCATCCCCGGCTGCGCCGGCCACGCCCAGTTCCGGGGTGTCGGCGACGGATTTGTCATGTGACTGTCATACAACCGCACCGGCCGCTACAAGACCCACTTGGAAGGTGAGAGGCGTGCCGGGACGACCGTGCCGGGAGGGAGGGCGGGGATGACCGGGTCACAGCCGACGCCGCCCGAGTGCCCGGTGCGGCGGGTGGAGATCGGTATCACCGACGACCTCCACCTGGCCGGCCTGCCGGAGGTCGGCATGGTCTTCGACCGGGTCCTGTCGCTGCACCCGGACGAGGTCGTCGTCGACCTGTCGGCGTGCCGGCACATCGACGCCGCCGCCATCGGCCTGCTGCTCGACGTGCACCGGCGCCTGATGCGACGCCGGGGCGTGCTCATGCTCCGGAACCCGAACCCCCGGATCCGGAGCATCCTCCGGACCGCGCGGATGGACGGCGTACTCCCGATCGTCACCACCGGTGCGGCCGGGACGACGTCGGCCCCCCACCGTCCGGCGTCCGCCGTCATCTCCGCCGTCCACGGCCGCGCGCGCGTCGTCGCGCCGCCCGCGGTCTGAACAGGGAGGCAGCAGTGAGCGGCAACGCCCTCGTCCACGCCCTCGCCGTCGGTGTCGCCGTCGGCGTGCTCGGACGGCTCGTCCTGCCCGGACGGGCCGCCGCTCCGGTGTGGCTGACGGTGGCCGTCGGCCTGGGCGCCGCCCTGCTCGGCACGATCATCGCCCGGGTCGCCGGTGCCGACGTCGCCGCGCCCAGCGTGCTGCGGCTGGTCGTGCAGGCCGGCTCCGCCGGGGCCGCCGTCCTGCTCGCCGTGGTCACGGCGGGCCGGGCGCCGCGCCCCTCGGGGCAGGCCGTCACCGGGTGGCGACCCGCCGCCGACCCGTCCGTGCCGTCGGACCAGGAAGGGAAGCCACGATGACCGTCGTGCCGGACGAGAACACGATGACCCTGATCTGTGACGGCTGCGGCGAGACGGCAGTCAGCACCGCCGTCGTGCTGCCCGACGCCGAGGTGGTCTGGACGCTCGTGTCCGAGCACGGCTGGAGCGGTTCGCCGTTCGCCACCGGCCCGCACCGGTGCCCCCGGTGCACCCCCCTTCCCGTCACCGGCCGGTCGGCCGGCCCGACCTCGCTCGGCGTCGACGACCTCGACGACGTCGGTGCGCCCACCTCCCGGGTCGGTGCGCCCGACACGGACCGGCTGCGCGTCGCGCTGACGAAGGCGACGGAGCACGACGGACAGGTCGTCGTCGACCTCTCCGCCGTCGAACACATCGACTCCGTGGGTCTCGGGCTGCTGGTCCGCGCCCGCCAGGAGGCACGCCAGCGCGGCACGGAGCTGTGCCTGTACGCCCCGTCGCGGTTCGTGTTGACCGTGCTGCACACGATGCGTCTCGACGCCGCGTTCCCCGTGGTCGCCGGCCAGCCCGGCGTGCCGGCGCAGCCCGAGGTGCTGGTGTGAGGCGGCCCGTCACGCACGACCACCCGCACCCCGCCGTCCCCCTGTGAAGATGAGGACACCATGGTCATGCCCTGGCCCCTGCCCGAGAACGACCCCTTCCACCCGGCCTGGGACCCGCCCGCACCGGACGACGAGGACACCCGGCTCGCGGCGCTGACCGCCCAGCGGCTCAGCACCGACTGGACGACGCGACGCCAGCAGATCACGGTGAGCGTGCAGAACCGGGTGGTCATCCTGGCCGGCACGGTGACCGACCCCGACGCCCGGCAGGTCGCGGGCGAACTCGCCTGGGACGTCCCCGGCGTCGCGGACGTCTGCAACACGTTGCGCGTGGCCCAGCGCGGACGTCACCACCGCTGAGCTGCCCGGCGACCCGAGGTCGCCGGGCAGCCCCGCCCGTCCGGCAGGTGCGGTGGTCAGGACGCCGCGCAGGCCAGGTCGGTCGGTGCGGTGTTCGGACCGGTGGCGGTGAATCCGAAGGTGGTGCTGGCGCCGACGGCGAGAGCGCCGTTGTACGGCTCGTTGGTGACGGTGTTGCGGCCGCCGGAGGTGGTCAGCCGGCCGTTCCACAGTGCGGAGACGGTCACGCCGCTCGGGTTGGTCCAGTTGACCCGCCAGCCGGTGGTGGGGCCGGTGCCGGTGTTCTTGACCGTGACCTGCCCCTGGTGCCCGCCCTGCCAGGAGTTGGTCACCGACCACGTCGCCGTGCAGCCGGCGCTCCCGCCGTCACCCGGTGGGGTGGTGACGCTGCGGCCGGGCGAGGGTGGCGACACGTTGCCGGCGGCGTCCCGGGCCCGGACGGTGAAGGTGTAGGTGGTCCCGGCGGACAGACCCGTCGCCCGGTAGGTGGTGCCGGAGACGGTGGCGACGACCGTGGCGGGGCCGCTGCCGGTCGCGCGCAGCACCTCGTACGAGGTGACCCCGACGTTGTCGGTGGCGGCGGCCCAGGTGAGGGTGGCCGCCGTGGCGGTCACGTCACCGGCGGCGGGCTGCCCGGGGGCGGTCGGCGCCGCGGTGTCGTCGCCGTTGCCGCCGCTGTAGCGTTCGGCGAGGCTGATGCCGGTGGTGGAGTCGGCGCCGCCGAGGCGGACCTGGTGGTCGAGGCCGACGAACTTCCCGTTGTGCTGCCAGAGCACCGGCTTGAGGATCTGGTTGTACTTCGTCTCGTCCCAGCTGGTCCAGTCGTCGCGCAGCAGGCCGCCGGTGTCCCCGGAGTTCGGGTTGAGGCACCAGAAGGTGTGGTGGATGCCGTACTCCTTCATCATGTCGCGCAGCGCGCCCATCCACCGGTCCTGCCGGGCGTCCTGGCCGAGGCGTCCGCCCCATTCGCCGACCAGCAGCGGCGCCGTGCCGTTCTCGTGGATGTAGAGCCAGTTGGGCCGCCACACGTCGTTGATCAGCGACTCCTTGTCGAAGTCCTTCTGGAACCACGGCTGCTCGAAGACCAGCGGGCCGTAGTCGTGCGGCGAGTAGACCAGCTGGTCCTGGTGGGCGCCGAGGTTGACCGGGTGCTCGGCGACGCCGCGCAGGTTGCCGCCCCACCAGTTGTAGAAGTAGTTGGGGCTGAGGTCCGGGTCGGTGTTCGGCGAGTTCCACGTCTCGCCGGGACGCGGGTAGACCTCGATGCCCTCGCAGAGGATGAGCAGGTTGGGGTTGATGGCCAGCATGCGCCGGCCGGCGGTCTCGCAGGCGTACTTGAAGTTGTCCTGGTCGGTGCTGGCGTCCCACTTGGCGCGCGGCGGCTGGTTCGGGGTGCCGTGCGGCTCGTTCTTGACGTCCATCGCGACGATGGTGTCGTTGTTCCGGTAGCGGGTGGTGACCCACTCCCAGCCCTGGTAGAAGAGCTCGGGGGTGATCGTGCCCTTCCACCACACCGGGTAGGTGTGGCCGGAGTTGTCGGCCTCGGCGCTGTGGACGTCGAGCATGACCTTCAGGCCGTACTTCTCGCAGAGCTGCAACCAGTGGTCGAAGACCTGGAGGTTGTTCATGCCGGCGAGCTCGGGGTTGACGTAGGTGTTGACGTTCGGCACGACCGTCTGGCCGGCCTTCCACTCCAGCAGCAGCTGGGTGGAGATCGGCACCCGGACGATGTTGATGCCGCGCTCGGCCATCTGGCGGGTGATGGTCTCCAGGTTGGCCGACCAGAGGCCGTGGAACACGCGCTCCGAGGCGTTGAAACCGAACCAGTTGACGCCGGTCAACCAGACCTGGTTGCCGGCCTCGTCGACGATCTTGTTGCCGTCGGTGTGCAGCCAGTCGGTGGCGGGCGCGGCCGCGACCGTCGGGGCGGGAGTGTCGGGCGCGGCGGCGACGGCCGGCGCGGAGGCGGCGAGGCCGATGGCGGCGCAGAGCGCCACAGCGGCCGACCGCGTGCGTGCGCTTACAGGCATGTCTGTCCTTCGTGGTGGGGATCGGATGCGGGGTCGCCTCGCCCGGTGTGGCGACCCGCGCCGATGGGAGCGCTTCCATCGAAGGTTAGGGGGTCGGCGCGGCCAGGGGAAGGACGCGATGCGGCGATCCGTCGACTGGACCCGGCCTACGTCCCCGGGCGGTCCTCCCCGACGGTGCGGCCCGCCGCGACGTACCGGGCGTGCTCGACGAAGTCCGTCACCTCGGCGGCGGTCACCTCGTGCAGCCGGCGGCACTCGCGGTCCACCGCGACGTGTCCGCCGTCCGCAGTCGGCACGTTGGCGACGATGCTCCGCCCGCACCGGTCGCAGTGGACCCTGGGCCGCCACCGCGGTGCCCGCCCGGCCACGGCCACCAGCCGCCCGGCGGCACGGGTCATCGGCCGCGCGGTCATCGCGAGGGTCACCGTGTCGATCGTCAGGTCGTGGTCGCAGCGCAGGCAGGTCCACCGGGCCTGCCGGCTGCCGTCGCCGCTGGTCACGTCGAACGGCACGGCGCACTGCGGGCACTCCAGCCGGCACTGCCAGACGGGGGACGTGCCGTCCCCGGTGCGCGGTGGCGGCGGGACCGGCAGCGCAGTGCCGGCGCCGGCGACCGGCTCCGGCGCGGGGTCGGCCGCACCCTCGGCGGCGGGGCCGGCGAGTCTGCGGCGGACGTGCCGCCACACCGGCCCGTCGACCGCCCGGCCGGCGAGCCGCCGCTCGGCGAGGTCACGCAGCACGGCCCGCCGGCCGTCGTCGGGGTACGCGTCCCACACCCGCACCCACAGCGGCGCGAACGCGTCCGGCGACTCGTCCGGCAGCAGCGCCAGGGACACCGACCAGCCGTGCCCGTCCGGGGCGACCGACAGCAGCCTGCGCCACACGATCCGCCAGGCCGGCGTACGGTCGACGTCGGCCAGCAGCCGGCGCAGCGGTCCGGCCACCTCGGGGCGGTCCCGCACCAGCTCCTCCAGGTCGTCGGCGAACCCGTACACGCTGTGCAGCGGTATCCCGCCGGTCAGCACGGCCCGCAGCGGCGCCGGGTCGGCGGGGTCGGCGGCCACCAGGCTGCGCGTGATCGGGCGCCACGCACCGGTGCCGCCGCCCCGGGCCAGCCAGCCGGACACCACCGCGCGGAACGACGGGTCGTCGACCAGCCCGGCGCACGGCCCCCGCTCGACCGCGACCCGCCACAGCGGACCCGCCGCGAAGGCGGCCGGTCCCGCCGCCGCGAACCACGCGCGGACCACGGTGGCCAGCTGGGCCGCGTCGAGCTGGTCGACGGTCGCCAGGAAGACCCGCAGCCAGGCCCGGTCGTCGACCGCCCGCAGGAGCCAGGGCAACGCGAGTTCGGCGCTCCGGTGGACGTCGAGTGACGGCCGGGCTGCCAGGTAGGTCCGGGCCCAGCCCGGCCGGGGCACCGCCAACCACTCCTCGGCGCAGGCCAGCAGGCGCTGTCGTACGGCCGGGGACACCTCCGCCGTCAGCCCGGCGGAGAGCACCTGCCCGGTCGCGGCGTCGTCGGGGTGCTCCCGGACCCGCGTCACGAAGGCGTCGACGACCTCGTCGGCGTCGCCGGGCGGGACCGACCGCAGGATCTGGCCCGCCAGCAGCCACCAGCCGGCCGTCAGGTCCGGCCGGGCCGCCAGCCACCGGAACGAGTCGCGCGCGGCGGCCGGACGCTCCGGCACCGCGGTGACCTGGTGCAACCAGTACCGCACGTAGACGCAGCCGTGCTCCTCGCGACAGACGGCGAGGTGGCCCGCCCCCAGCCGGCACAGCTCGTCGTCCGGCTCGCCGGCCGAACGGCACAGGTGGGTGTACACCCAGTGCCAGGCCTTCGGCGGCCGCTGCCCCCGCAGCCAGGTCAGTGCCACGGCCCGGATCCGCGGATCCCGTACCCAGGTCTCGGGCAGGAGGGTGAACAGCCGCGCCCAGCCCCGACCGTCCTGTTCCAGCAGCTGCCACACCTTCGCCACCAGGCGGGGGTCCACGTCGTCGCACCGCTCCAGGTGGGCCCGCAGCAGCTCGCGCCGCTCCTCCCCCTCCAGCCACGAGCGGTCCAGCCACTGCACGAGGGCGGCCCCGGCGAGTCGCTCGGCCGGGAAGGCCCGCACCCACGCCTGCAGGGCGGGCCGCAGCATCGGCGGCACCGGCCCGGCCAGGATCTCCTGGTAGACCGCGCGGTGGTCGGGCCTGGGGTCGGCGGTCAGCCAGTCCCGGACCAGTCCTCGGTGGATCGGCAGGGCGAGCGGGCCGCCGCCCCGCATCCGGTTGCGGTCCCGCCGGTACAGGGCCGCGACCACCGGGGCCAGCGGCGCGTCGACGGTCAGCTCGCCGATGACCAGCCGGTGCGCGAGCCGGACCAGGGGACCGTTGTCGGCGGCGGTCTCCAGCACGTCGGCGAGCAACATGGCCGCCGCGGGCTGTCGTGCGAGGGTCGACTCGATGACGGAGGCGAACAGGTCGACGTCGCGGGAGCGGGCCGTACGCCGGACGAGCGGAGTGGCGACGCTCAGCCAGCCCGCCCACTCCAGGTGCCGTTGCAGGTACGCCCACACCGCGACGTCGACACCGGGGTTGTCCAGCTCGACCAGGGCTCGCAGCAGTTCGTCCATGCCCTGGTCCGGTGGCCCGTCCAGGCGCGCGATGGCGACCTCCCGGAGTCGCCGGTCGGAGCGGGACGGCCACACCTGGTGCTCGACGCGGATCCACTCGGCGAGCACCGGGCTGGCGAGGTCGGCGATCCCGGGACCGAGCCGGTCGGCCACGTCCGCCAGCGCGGCCCGCACCGACGCCTCCGGGGCTCGGGCGGCCACCCCGTCCGGTTCCGCGGCCGGGTCATCGACCGCCGCGCGGAGCCGGCGCAGCAGGGGCACGGCGGCCCAGCCGCGGGGCACCGCCGCGAGCGCCTCCAGCAGTGCCTGCCGCAGGTGCGCGGTGCGCTCCGCCTGGCGGGTGCCCGCCGGGAACCACACCGCGTACATCAGGTCGGCGACGTGCGGGTGGGCGAACCAGTAGCCGGGCCGGCCGCCCTCCCCGGAGAGTTGGACGTGCATGTCCTCCCGGTAGGCGGCGAACGCCTGGCGGGTCTCCTCGGCCAGCGCGTCGACGGCCTCCTGTGGGTAGCCGACGTACAGCCGGTTGACGGCGAGCAGGTGGGCGAAGAAGTCGGCCAGTTCTGGCAGCCCCTGGCTGGCGATGCGCCGCTGGAACCGCTCGGCGTACTCCTCGATGCCCTCCCCGCTGCGCCACTCCAGGAACAGCTGGGCCGGCAGCGGCACGCCGCGCTCGGGAACCGGCGGCGGGGCCGCCCCGGTCCGGGCCGTGTACCAGCCGCGGAGCTGCTCGGTGAACTCCGGCCGGTACGGGTCCAGCGCCATCCCGCCGACGAGCGCGTGCCGCCGGTACTCGGTCACGAACTCGGCCCGGTGCTCGGTCGGGGCGCAGCAGACGAAGACCGGCAGGTCCAGCGTGGATCCGGTCTGCCGCCGGTGGGCCAGCGTGTGGAACACCTCCGGCCACGCCGCGCGACCGTCCTCCTCGGTCCAGGACAGCGGGTCGTCGACACCGACCACGACGTGCCGCGCGGAGCACAGCTCGCCGGCCCGCCGGGTGGCGCGGCTCAGCCGCGTACCGGCGGGCGGGAGCAGCACCGAGACACCGGAGCGCGCGTTGAGCCGGGCCAGGAGTTGCAGCAGGAGCACGCTCTTGCCCGCACCGGACGGTCCGGTGATCCAGAACATCGGGACGACGGACCGGCCGGCGTGCGCGGACTCCACGACCGCGCGCTCGTACCACGACCAGTACGCGCGCTCGAAGTCGTCGAGGACGTCGGTGGTGGCGAAGTACCCGTGTTCCAGGTGGTAGAGGGTCGGCTGGCGGTTGACCAGGTAACCGTGGTCGTCCCGGGTGACGGTGTCGGGTTGGCGGTGGGCCGCGGTCAGCGCGGTCACCTCGGCCGGCGCGTTGCGGGTGAGGATCCGCTCCAGGCCGGCCTCCAGGTCGGGGTCGTCGGCGCCCCGGACGAACAGTTCCCGGGCCAACCGCTCGGCGGTCCGTGCCGGCGAGTCCCAGCCGGCGTTGTTGAGCTGGGCGATGACCTCACCGGCCGGGTCCCGGTCGAACACCGGCGGGTCGAGGCGCTCCCGCATGCCGCGCAGGGTCTCGGCGTCGTACCGGTCGTCCTCGCCGGCGTCGGCCAGCCGCGCGGCGAGCCACCGGTCGATCTCCGCGACGGGGTCGGCGAGGACGGTGCTCGGTGCCTCGATGGCGTACCGGGGCCGCCGGACGTGGCTCGGCAGCGCGGCCGCCGTCGCGTGCACCCGGGCGAGCCGGTCCAGCACCGACCGGAGCGAGCCGGCGGTGAGCGGCGCGGCGGTGGCCAGCCGGTACACCGGCGCGGCCAGGGACGAGCGGCGTGCCTGCCGCCGGATCCGGTCGGCCAGCCGGGCCGGGTCACCCGCGGTCCCGTCGTCGAGGGCGGCGGCCAGCAGGGCGTACGCCTGCACCGCGACGGTCTCGGGCCGGCTGAGTTCCTCCGGCAGGTCGGGGTCCTCGGCCAGGTCGTCGAGCAGCCGCCGCAGCTCGGCGCGCCAGCCGGCCACCCCGTGCACCGGGCGGTCCAGCCCGAGGTGGTCGAGCACGTCGCCGACGGGCACCGCGTACAGGACGTTGCTGGCCCGTCGTGCCCCGGGCGACGTGGTGCGTTCCCGGACCTGCTCGACGAGCACACCCACCACCGCGCCGTCGACCGTGACGGCGGCGCCGGAGTAACCCTGGTACTCCCCCAGCTCCTCCGCCACCGCCAGTTGCAGCACCGGCATCTCGTACCCCTGGGTGTTGACCACCCGGTGCAGCGCCGACACCGAGCCGGTCAGCTGGGCGGAGGCGGGCTCGGGACGCGCGGTGACGCGCCAGGTCGCGCCGGGCGGGGCGGCGGGGCCGACCGGCACCGGCGGGTCCGGCACCGGGTGGGCGAGGGTGAGCGCGGCGGCGTCGATCTCCGGAACCGACCGGACCGCCGCCACGTCGATGCGGCGCCCGGTCTCGGTGACGAACGCCAGTTCGTCCGCCGGCCGGGCCCGGACGACGTGCGCGGCGGTGAGCACGGTCCGCTCGGTCAGGAGGAAGCCGCAGCCCCGCACCGTCGCCCCGGCGAGGACGCGCCCGTCGGTCATGTCCGGCTGAAGGTGACCGTCACCTCGAAGGTCGCCTCGGCGCCGGCCCGGGACAGCAGGACCCCCGCGTCGGCGGTGAGCGTGACCCCGAACGTCGCGGACAGTTCGCTCACCCGCCAGTTCGGTCGCTCCGGGAGCTGGTCCAGGTCGGCGTTGACCACCTGCGCCCCGGCGACGACCGCGGACCGCAGCTCGTCGAGCCGGTCGCGGAGCCGCTCGGTGACGTTCGCACCCCAGGCGATCTCACGCCCGCCGTCGGTCTCGACGACCTGCACGAACACGTTCTCCGGTACGACGGACCCCGACACCTCGCGCACCCTCTCGGTCACCACTGTGGAGCACTCAGCGTACCGATCTCGGGACCCGCCGGGACCCCGTGCCGTGTCGGGTGCTTGACCGGTCATCGGTTCGGGGGCCGGGCTCGGCGGGCGGGGCCGCCGGCCGCCCTCTTCCCTTCCGTGGCGAAATCCGTCAGTCTTAGCATCTCGGATCGAAGGTTTTCGACATAGGAGGTGCTGGATGGGTAGACGGTGGACCGGAGCGCTCGCGGCGGCGCTGCTCACCCTCGGGGTGCTGCTGCCGGCCGCACCGGCGGCGGCCGCGCCGACGTTCAAGGTTCCGTTCAAGTGCGGCCAGTCCTGGTCCGGGCAGACCCGCAGCAACCACAGCCCGGCGTACGCGATCGACTTCAACCGCACCGACGACCTCGGTGACGCGGTGGTGGCGAGCGCGCCGGGCACGGTCGACCGGGTGACCGACCTCGGCAACACCAGCTACGGCAAGTACGTCCGGATCGACCACGGCAACGGCTACACGACCTACTACGCGCACCTCAACGGCTTCAACGTCTCCGTCGGGCAGTCCGTCGGCTACGGCAAGGTCATCGGCTGGGTCGGCAGCACCGGCGGCTCCACCGGCCCGCACCTGCACTACGAGCAGCGGCTCAACGGCGGTGACATCCAGGTGCGGTTCAACGGGGCGCTGGCCCTGTACTGGGGCACCAAGACGTACACCAGCGACAACGGCTGCGGCAGCGGCACCGCGAGCGGCACCGTGAACACCAGCGGCACGCCGCTGACCGTGCGCTCCGGTCCCGGCACCGGCTACAGCTCCGTGGGCACCGTCGCCGACGGCACCACCGTCACCATCCAGTGCCAGACCAGCGGGACCACGGTCACCGGCACGTACGGCACCAGCTCGATCTGGGACCGAATCGGCGCCGGCCGCTTCATCGCCGACGCCTACGTCTACACCGGCCACGACGGGTACATCCCCAACGTGCCCCGGTGCTGAACCGGGTCGGGTGGGCCCCTCGCACGACGGGAGGGGCCCACCCGCTCAGGCGTACAGGCGGCTGACCGTCTCCGCCACGCAGACCGGCTTGCCGCCGGCGTCGCTGTCCACGGTGACCGTGGCCGCCAACTGGACGGCACCGTCGCCCACCGGGCGCACCTCGTTTAGGGTGACGGTGGCGCGCACCGAGCAGCCGACCCGTAGCGGCGCGGGGAACCGCACCCGGTTGAGCCCGTAGTTCACCCCCATCCGTACGCCCTCGACCCGGTAGAGGCGCGACACCAGCGCCGGCAGCAGGGACAGGGTGAGATAGCCGTGGGCGATGGTGCCGCCGAACGGCCCGGCGGCGGCGCGCTCCGGGTCCAGGTGGATCCACTGGTGGTCGTCGGTGGCGTCGGCGAAGAGGTCGACCCGCCGCTGGTCGACCGGGTACCACGGGCCGGGGCCGAGGATCTCGCCGGCCGCGGCGGACAGCTCGTCGATGCTGGCGAAGGTCCTCATGCCAGGTGTGCCCCCACCTTCGTGTAACCGCGCAGCAGGTCCCGCGCGATGATCAGCCGCTGCATCTCGTCGGTGCCCTCGAAGATGCGGTAGAGACGCACCTGCCGGTACCAGCGTTCGACCGGCAGCTCCCGGGTGTAGCCCATGCCGCCGTGGATCTGGAGCACCCGGTCCACGACCCGGTTGACCATGCCCGCGCCGTATAGCTTCGCCATCGAGGAGGCGTGCCGGGGATCGAGGCCGGCGTCCACCGCCCACGCCGCGCGCAGCACCAGCCAGCGGGCGGCCTCCAGCTCGGTCTCGGAGTCGGCGATCATCCACTGGATCGCCTGGTTGGTGCCGATCTTCGCGCCGAACGTCTCCCGCGTGTTGGCGTGCTCGATCGCCATCTGCAGGGCCCGCTCGGCGATGCCGATCGCGTGCGACGGGATGGTGTACCGGCCCTTGCCGATCCACTCCATGCCGAGCGCGAAGCCCTGCCCCACCTCGCCGAGGATGTTGCGGTGCGGCACGCGTACGCCGTCGAAGACCAGCGACGCCGGTCCACCCTCGCCCATGGTCGGGATGAACTCCGACCGCCAGCCCATCGCGCGGTCCACCAGGAACGCGGTGGCGCCGCCGTCGCGGGCCCCCTTCTCCCGGTCGGTCACCGCGACGACGATCGCGAAGTCCGCGTCGTTGCCGTTGGTGATGAAGGTCTTCTCGCCGTCGAGGATCCAGTCGTCGCCGTCGCGCCGGGCGGCCAGGCGGATGTTCGCCACGTCCGACCCCGCGCCCGGCTCGGTGATGGCGAAGCAGGAGATCCGCTCGCCCTCGATCGTCGGGAGCAGGAACTCCTTCTTCTGCTCCTCGGTGGCGTGGAAGAGGATGTTGTCCGCCTCCCCGCCGAACCGGAACGGCACGTACGACCGGCCGATCTCCGTCCAGATCAGCGACTGGGTGACGGCGGGCAGGTCCATTCCGCCGTACTCCTGGGGGGTGGCCAACCCCCAGAAGCCGAAGTCGCGCGCCTTGAGCTGGAGCTCCCGCAGCTCGCTGCGCTCCAGGCCGGGCTGGTGGGCCCGCTCGCGGCGCAGCAGCTCCTGCTCCAGCGGCATCACCTCCCGGCGGATGAAGTCGCGGGCCGTGTCCCGGATCGCCCGCTGCTCGTCGGAGAGCGCGAAGTCCATGTTGCCTCCCGGTGTTCGTGGTGCGGTGGCGGTCAGCGGGCGCCGCCGTTGACGTACAGGGTCTGTCCGCTGACGTACGAGGCGTCGTCACTGGCCAGGAAGGCGATCACCGAGGCGATCTCCGACGGCTGGGCGACCCGGCGCAGCGGGGTGTGCTCGGCGGCCCACTTCTGGTGCGCCTCCGGGGTGGAGCCGACCCGCTCGGCGGTGGCGGCGGTCATCGCGGTCGCGACGTAGCCGGGCGCGACCGCGTTCACGGTGACACCGAACGGGCCCAGCTCGACCGCCAGGGTGGCGGTGAGGCCCTGCACGCCCGCCTTCGCGGCGGCGTAGTTGACCTGACCGCGGTTGCCGAGGGCGGACCGGCTGCTGAGGTTGACGATCCGGCCGTAGCGGGCGGCGACCATGTGCTCCTGCGCCGCCTGGCAGCAGAGGAACATGCTGGTCAGGTTGGTGGTGAGCACCGCCTCCCACTCGGGCAGCGGCATCTTGAACAGCAGGTTGTCGCGGGTGATGCCGGCGTTGTTCACCAGCACGTGCAGCCCGCCGTACGTCTCGACGACGCGGGCGGCCATCGCGGCGACAGCGTCGGCGTCGGTCACGTCGCACCCGATGCCGACGGCCCGCCCGCCGGCCGCCACGATCTCGTCGGCGACGGCCTGGCTGCGGGCGGCGTCGAGGTCGACGACGGCGACGGCGGCGCCCTCGGCGGCGAGCCGGTGCGCGGTGGCCGCTCCGATGCCCTGCGCCGCGCCGGTGACGACGGCGGTCCGCTCGGCGAATCTGGTCACTGTTCTCCCCTGGTCTAGAAGGCGTTGACGCCGGTGAGCGCCCGGCCGATGAGCAGTTGCTGGATCTGGCTGGTGCCCTCGTAGAGGGTGGCGACGCGGGCGTCGCGCAGGTACTTGCCGACCGGGTACTCGTCGATGTAGCCGTACCCGCCGAACACCTGGATCGCGTCGTTGGCCGCCCGGACGGCGGCCTCGCTGGCGAACAGCTTGGCCATCGACGCCTCGGTGGCGAACGGCTCGCCGCGGTCGATCAGGTCGGCCACCCGCCACACCAGCAGGCGGGCGGCGGCGGTGTCGACCGCGATGCCGGCGAGCAGCTGCTGCACGAGTTGGTGCCCGGCGATCGGCTTGCCGAACTGGGTGCGCTGGCCGGCGTACCCGACGGCGGCGTCCAGGCAGCCCTGGGCGATGCCGACGCAGCCGGCGGCGACGGACATCCGCCCCTTGGCGAGCGTGCCGAGCGCCAGCCGGAAGCCGCCGCCCTCCTCGCCGAGGCGGGCGGTGTCCGGGACGCGGACCCCGTCGAGGGCAAGTTCCGCGGTGGCCTGGGCGCGCAGGCCGAGCTTGCCGTGGATCTCCCGCCGGTCGAACCCGGGCGTGTCGGTCGGCACCAGGAACGCGGTGACGCCCCGGTGCCCGGGACCGCCGGTGCGGGCGAAGACGATCGCGACGTCGGCGGTGGTGCCGTTGGTGATGAAGATCTTCCGGCCGGTGATCAGCCAGTCGGTGCCGTCGCGGACCGCCCGGGTGGCGAGGGCGGCGGCGTCCGAGCCGCTGTCCGGCTCGGTGAGGGCGAAACAGCCGAGGGC
>JAEYGD010000279.1 GCA_023402505.1 Actinomycetes bacterium | reverse complement strand
GGCGCCGGCAGCAGCAGACGGACAAGTCCCCTCAAAGGCACAAAGCCAGTCAGGCCTAGAGTCACACCCACTGCTGCCAGCTATCAGCTCACCACTGCTGAACCGACCCCGCCATGCTCACAGTCAGCCCTCGTCGGGGCACAGCTCGCCCTTCGGGCCGCAGCTGTCCGCCGGCACCGGCACGTCACCGGTGCCGGTCGGGCCCGGGCGGGGCCCGTCGCCGCCCGGGGGCGGGGCCACCGCGGCGCCCCGGAAACGGACGTACCCGATCTCCCGGCCCTCACCGATGATCATGCCGCCGGGGCCGACCGCGAGCGCGTTGGCCGACGTGCGCAGGACCGCCAGCTCCGCGCCGGTGCGCGCGTCCAGGGCGACGAGCCGGGAGGGCTTGTCGTCGGCGAGCACCGCCGCGTACGGGGTGAGCGCGGCGCCCGCCTTCGCTGCGGCGGGGCGGCTCCACCGGATCCGGCCGCCGCCGAGGTCCCGTGCCGAGACCGAGCGCTTGTCGGCGGCGCGGACCAGGGCGTACCGGTCGTCGACGGCGACGATCTTCTCGCCGGGGCCGGCGACCAGGAGCAGCCGCCCGTCGTACCCGTCGAGGACCGCTTCCCGGCCGTCCGGCGCGACCCCGATCAGGACGCTGCGCGCGCCCTGCGGATCCTCCCGCTGGGCGCAGCCGACGGTCTCGGCCGTCCGCAGGTTGACGCCGGCCCGCTGCCACGCCTCCTGCCCGGTGACCGGGTCCCGTCCGGAGATGGTGAAGAGGCAGCTGCCCTCCTCCGACCGGGCGGTGATCCGCAGCAACCGGCCGCCGACCACGGACAGCCGCTCGTCGCGGCCGGGTTCGATGTCGGTGAGGACCCGGCCGGTGGCGGTGTCCAGCACGTGCACCCGGCCGTCGACCGGGAACCCGAGCAGCGCGGGCACCGGCTCCGGGCCGGCCGCCTCCTCGTCGATGCGTACGGCGTCGAGCCGGCGGGTGTCGAGCAGCCCCGGGTTGTCGCCGAGCAGGCCGCTGCGGACGCCGGGCATGAAGGCCGTCCACAGGGGAGCCGTGCCGCGCGGGTCCCAGGCGCTCAGCGTGCAGTCGGTGGGTGTCACGCAGCGCGCGTCGAGGAGCAGGTTGCGCCAGGTCCAGACGGCCACCGCGTCGCCGTCGCGCCGTCGCGTGACGCCGGTCGTCGGGTCGAGCACCTCGTACCCCTTGACCAGGAGCTTGCCCACGACGACGACGGCGTCCCGGTCGCCGCCGGCGACCGCCGACCAGTCGGCCTTGCGCTCCCAGAGCTGGCTGCCGTCGCTGAGCCGCCGCGCCTCGACCCGGGTGCGTTGCTCGACGACGACCGTGTCGCCGGCGAAGGTGACGCTGCGCGGTGTCCCACCGATCCGCTGCTGCCAGACGACGTCCGGCTCGGAGATGGGGTCACTGCGGTCCACCCAGTCCCACAGGGCCGGGAACGGGTTCCAGACTCCGGTGGCGGCGAGCACCACGACGGTCACCAGGCCGAGCAGCAGCCAGCCCCGTGCGCCAAGGCCGCTCCCCTTCGCCATCGGAACACGGTAGCCACCCGAACCGCGCACGGGACGTCCCGGCGCGCCGTGGCCGCGAGGAAGGCTCCCGCATCGAGACCTTCGGCGGTCACCGCGGCGGCGCGAGGACCCGCCACTCGGCCCTCACCGCGGCGGCGCGAGGACCCGCCACAGTGCCAGTGTCGCGGCCAGTGACGCCACCCCGGCCAGGGCCATCACCGTGCCGGGCGCCACCACCTCGCTGAGCAGGCCCCCGGCACCGGCGGCCAGCCCCTGCACCGCCATCAGGCCGGTGCTGACCAGCCCGAACGCCTGTCCCCGCCGGGCCTCCGGCACCGCGTCGAGGAACCGCCGGGCCAGCCCGAGCTGGTAGGCGAAGCCCGCGGTCGCGACGGCGAAGAGCACCGCCGCCGGCCACAGGCCCGGCCGGGCCACGAAGGCCAGCATGGGTACGCCGAGCAGCAGCGCGAGCCACGGCGTCAGCGTCTCCCGGCGGGCGGGCGCGACGAACCGCCCGATCAGCAGGTCCCCGACGAGCATCCCGAACGCGGCGGCCATCAGGAGGATGCCGGCGCTGGCCTCGGTGCCGAGACCGGCGGCGTACGGGACGGCGACGCCCTCCGCCCCGACCAGCAGCGAGCCGGGGATCCACTGTGCGAGCAGCAGCCCCCGGATCCGCCGGTCGGCGAGCAGCAGGCGGTTGACCCGCCAGGTTTCCCGGACCGCCCCGGTGCCGCCCGACCGGGTCCGAGGGGACCGGCGGGTGAGCCCGACCCGCACCAGCAGCGCGGACAGGACGCAGGTGGCGGCGGTCAGCCACAGCGCGCCGTACGGGCCGGCCAGCCCGAGCAGCAGGCCGCCGAGGGCGAACCCGATCACCTGAGTGCCGCCGGACGCGACGGTGAGCAGGGACCGCCCGAGCACGTACGCGTCGCCGCGCAGCACGTCCGGCAGCAGGGCGCTGCGGGCGGCACCGCTGAGCGGGGCGAACAGGCTGACGGCCGCGACCAGGCCGAGCATGGCCGGCGGGGACAGGACGCCGAGAGCGAGCACCACCACCATGGCGAACCGGAGCAGGTCGTACCCGACGATGATCGCGCGGGGCGGCCACCGGTCGGCGAGGGCGAGCAGGAACACCCCGCCGAGGGCGTGCGGCAGGAAACCGGTCACGTACGCCAGCGCGGCGAGCAGCCCGGAGCCGGTGCGCTCGTAGACCAGGACGGACAGGGCGAGCATCTTCACCGTCTCGCCGATCAGGAACACGCCGAAGCTGCCGAAGATGACCCGGAACTCGGCGACGGCGAAGACGTCCCGGAAGGTGGCGGGCCTGCTCCCGGCGTCGGCGCCGGTCGGGGTCGTGGTGGTCACCGGGCCAGCGTGCCAAGCGGCCACCGATCGCACTATCCTTTCGCTCACCATCGAAAGGTCCAGCATGCGCATCGTGGTGACGCCGTCCGACATCGCCGCCAGCCGGTACGCGGTCTCCCCGCTCGGCGAGGCGGCCTCGGCGCTGCGGCTCTGCGCCGGACAACGCTCCGCCCCGGCCCTCACCTCCTGGGTGGCCCGGGCCCGACCGGCCTACGACCGGCTGCGCCGGGAGCTGCCGGCGATCGGTGCGCTGCTGGCGTTGCAGCGGCGGGGCGGGTACAACGCGGACTTCATCCAGCCGCCGCCGGACGGCACCGGGCGGGACTTCGCCGACGAGCTGGCCGTGGTACGGGCGACCCCGCTGGCCCAGGCCCGCGAGGAACTGGCCCGCAACCTCGCCGGGCACCGGCCACCACCGGCGTACGCCCGCCGGATCTACGAGTCCCCGGACGTGGTCGACCGGCTGGCGGACGCGATCGAGGCGACCTGGGCGACGCTGGTCGAGCCGGACTGGCCCCGCCTGCGGGCGATCCTGGAACGCGACCTGCTGCACCGGGCGGGCCGGCTGCTCGCGTACGGCTGGGGGGCCGCCGTCGCGGACCTGGACCCCCGGCTGCGCTGGGTGCCCGGCGAGGCGGTGGGCCACCTGGAGGTGTCCGACCGGGATCCGCGGACGTACACCCTGGACGGGCAGGGCCTGCTGTTCGTGCCGACCGTCTTCGGCACCCTGATCAGCTACGTCGAGCGGCCCTGGCCGTACGCGATCGTCTATCCGGCCTCCGGAGTGGCCGAGCTGCTCGGGCCGCCCGACCCGGCCCGGCCCGGCGACGCGTTGGACCGCCTGGTCGGCCGGGGTCGGGCCGCGCTGCTCCGGGCACTGGCCGCGCCGGCCACGACCAGCCAACTGGTCGCGCAGCTCGGGCTGAGCCTGGGCGGGGTCGGCGACCACCTGGCCGTGCTCCGCGACGCGGGCCTGGTCGCCCGCACGAGGGCGGGCCGCACCGTCCTCTACCGCCGCACCCCGCTGGGCGATGCCCTGGCGACCTCACCCCCGTGACCCCCCCGACCCCACCCCCCGCGGAAATTCACATTAGGCCCGCGAAAATCCCCTTAAAAACGGG
>JAEYGD010000275.1 GCA_023402505.1 Actinomycetes bacterium | reverse complement strand
GGCGCCGGCAGCAGCAGACGGACAAGTCCCCTCAAAGGCACAAAGCCAGTCAGGCCTAGAGTCACACCCACTGCTGCCAGCTATCAGCTCACCACTGCTGAACCGACCCCGCCATGCTCACAGTCAGGCCTGCGGTGCCGGCGTCTGTGCCTCGGTGGGTCGGCGGGGCACCGGGGGCCGGCCGTCGGGTGGTGCCGGCTCGCCGGTGGCGACCGTCGGCCCGGCGCCCAGGAAGCCGTCGGCCCAGCGCCCGACCTCGGCGAGGACCCGCTCGCGGACGGCGGCACCGGAGAGCGTCAGATCGTGCAGGCCGCCCTCGAAGCGGACCAGCGTGACGTGCCGGCCCAGCCGGGGCGCCCAGCGGGCGATGTGCTCCACGTCCAGCACGGCGTCGGCGAGGGCGGCCGCTTCCTGCCACTTCGGGCCCCGGTAGCTGCGGGTCGAGGCGGCGACCAGCACCGGCACCGGGACGTCCAGGCCGTTGCGGAGTTGCCGCTGGCCCCGGCGGACCGCGGCGAGCCAGCCCGCCCGCACCGGGAAGCCGGCGAGCGGCTTCCACGCCAGGTCGTAGGTCCACTCACCGCGGTGGTCGGCGTGGATGCTCTCGCCGTACGCGGTGCCCAGGCCGGGCCGGACGGTGCGCTTGGGGGCGGTGCGGGCCAGGCGCGCGACGGCGGCCATCCCGGGTCGGCGCAGCACCCAGGGGAGGTTGAGGTCGAAGAAGGGGCTGTTGAGGAAGAGCCCGTCGACCGGGTTGGCCTCGCGTCGGGCGTGCGCCCAGAGCGGAAGGAGCAGCCCTCCGGTGGAGTGGCCCATGCCGAGGACGACGTCGTGCCCGTCGTCCTCCCGGATGATCTTCGCGGCGGCGTCCAGCTCCGTGAAGTACTCGCCCAGATCGAGACAGAAGTTGGGGGTCTGGTGCGGCAGCAGGCTGCGACCGTACTTGCGCAGGTCGAGCGCGTAGAAGTCCCAGCCCCGTTCGGCGAAGAAGTCCGCCACGTGGGTCTGGAAGAAGTAGTCGGTGAACCCGTGCACGTAGAGCACGGCCCGGCCGGTGGGGCGTTCCGCTCGACGGCGGACCAGGGTGGCCACCACCGGGCCCTCGTCGTCGGTGCCCAGGTCGATCGTCTGCCGCTCGTACGGCGGCCCCAGCACGTCCGGTTCCACGACAGCGACGGTACGCCCGCAAGCTACTCGGCGGTAGCCCTCCTCCGCCCGCGGGCGGAGGAGGGCGTACGCCTCAGACGGTCTCGCTGTCGGCCCGGGTCGGCGCGATGTCGGCGTCGGCGGGCGGCTCCTGCTGCGGAAGGGTCTCGCGCAGGTGCTTGTTGTTGCGGGGCTCCTGCCGGGTCTTCGCGTCGTTCAGGCGGCGCCGCAGGTCGTCCCGGACGTCGTTGAGCGCCGCGTGCAGGTCCTCCTCGGTCGAGGTCGTGACGATCTTCTGCCGGCCCGCGATCCAGCACTCCAGGGTGACCTTCTGGCCCTTCGTCTCGCGGTCCTTGACCGACACCTCCAGCTCGGTGGCGTCGGCGTGGAAGCCGGCCAACCGGGCGTCGAGGGTGGCGAACTGCTCGGCGATCCAGGCCCGGTCGCCCTGCGCGAAACCCGCCCCGACGCGCAGGCACTCGGCGACGGTGGCCGGGTTGGTCACGGCGCTCATCGCTGCACCTGCCGGTTGCCGGTGGTGGTGGTCTTCATGATCGCTGACCTTTCGTTCGGGTGCTGTGCCGTTGATCAAATGACTTACCCAACGGCTTCCGGTCCGGAACGTCATTGATCATGCCCTTCACCTGCGACGCGACCCCAGGGTCGCTCGGCCCTAGCACACGGGACCTTGATCAGGTCCTTGTCCACAGGCAGCCCGGCTGTCCACAGGTCGCCTCCGGCGGGTGGCGGGGCCGGGCGGTGCCGACCAGGCTCGGTGCCGAGTCGACTCGCGAAGGCAAATCCGATCTTCCCCCTGGAGGGACGATGTTCGACACCTACGTCACGATCGTGGGCAACGTGCTCACCACGCCGGAGTGGCGGCGTACCACGCAGAGTCAGACTCTGGTGGCCAACTTCAAGGTGGCCTCGACCGCCCGCCGGCTCGACCGCGACAGCGGTCGCTGGGTGGACGGCAACAGCCTGCGCGTCCGGCACCTTAGCATGTCCCACTATGACGACCGCAATCATCTACGTACGGCTTTCCTCGCACCGGGGCGACCTCGACCCGTCAACATCCCCGGCGCGGCAGGAGGAAGCCTGCCGGGCGTACTGCGCGGCGAAGGGCTGGGACGTTCACCCGCACGTCGTCAGGGACCTAGACGTAAGCGGGTCCGACAAGGGTCTCAGGCTCGACCGGCCCGGCCTCGCCGAGATCCGCGAGCGATGGGACGAAGTCGACGTCGTTATCTTCGCGAAGCTCGACCGCCTCGCGCGGAACGTGATCGACTTCCGCGCGTTCGCCGAGGAGGCCGAGCGAAACGGCGCGGCGCTCGTGAGCGTCGCCGAATCGCTGGACATGACGACGATCTCGGGGAAGTTCGTCGCAACCATCCTCGCGGCGTTCGCCGAAATGGAAGCGGCGACGATCGCCGAGCGAACGGCGGCCGGCATCGCCGGGGCGCGACGGCTCGGCCGGTGGGCCGGCGGGGCGGCGCCGTACGGGTACAAAGTCGTGCCGGCCTCGGACGGCCCGGGCTACGTGCTCGCGCCGGAACCGGAGGCGGCGGCCGTCGTGCGCGAGGCGGCGGACCGCCTGCTCTCCGGGGAATCGCTCTACCGAATCGCTCACGACTTCAACGCGCGGGGCGTGCCGACACGCTCGGCGCGGTTGATCGCCGAGGGGCGGACGCGACGGACGAAGCCGGCCCCGTGGTCAACCCAGGTCATCGCGCAAATGCTCGTGAATCCGGCGACCGTCGGCCGGTCGGTCTACCGGGGCGAGGTAATCCGGGACGACGAGGGGATGCCGCGCCAGTTGTGGGAGCCAATCCTTCCGCTCGACATCTGGCACCAGCTACGCGCAGCGCTCGCGGCGAACGGGGACGGTGTCGAGGGTCGCGGCCGGCGGGTACGGGCGGCGCGCCTGCTCTCCGGTATCGCGCACTGCGCCGAGTGCGGACGGAAGCTCTACGCGTCGTCGCGGAAGCACCGGAGCGGCGCGAACGTACCGACGTACGCGTGTGCCGCACGGCGCAACGGACAGGGCTGTAAGGGCGTCGCGATCACAGCCGAACTGACCGAGAAGCACGTAGAGGCCGAGTTCCTCGGCGAGGTCGGCTCGTGGCCGGTGGTCGAAGTTGTGACCGTGGCCGTAGACGACAGCCGGCGCGCGGACGTCGAGGCGGCGATAGCCGATATCGCACAGCAGATGACCGAGCGCGGGGCGGACGTTGCGGCGCTTGCGGCCCGGCTGTCGGCCCTTCACGCCGAGCGGGAGGCGCTACCCGCTAAGGCACTGACCGAGGTCCGCCGGGTCGAGACCGGGCAGACCTTCGCCGAGGCGTGGGCGGAGCGCGACGTAGACGGCCGGCGCGGGTTGCTGCTCTCGGCGGGGGCGACCGTGACCGTTCATAGGGCGTCGCTTCCAGGTCGGAAGGTTTTCGAGGAGGAGAGGGTGAAGCTCGCGCTCGGCGAGTTTGCAGACCCCGAGGCACAGCGGCTCGCCGAGATCGCGGCCGAGGAGGCTTCCTAACTCTCGCTGTCCTCGGCGAGGTCCGGGCGATGCTCGCGAATCCACTTCTCGACATCGGTCCGCCGCCATATCTGGCCCATCTTCAGGACCTGGTATGGCGGCGGGAAGTCGCGCCGGGAGGCGATGACGCCGGCCCGCGCCCGGGACACGCCGCCAAGCATGTCCCGGATCTCGGCGATGCCGACGAACTCGACCATGAGTCGACGGTAGGTAACGGCGGTTGCCCGACGATCGGGAACGCCGATCGCGGTTGACGGTCGCTAACGGCGAGCGCACGATGGGTGAATGCGTCTACGCCGTGCCACGAAGCCGATACCGTCCGACCTCGTTCACCGTCGCCGAAGCTGGTCGCGGCGATGCGTCTGCGGTCTGCCCTGGCGGGCCTGCCCGGACCGCCACCGGACGCCCCCACCGGCCGAGCCAGCGCCGCGCCCGGCGTGGGCGACGTGGCCGACGGACGTCTACCCGCAGCCCGGTCGGGGTCCGTGGCTGACCCGCGCCGGGGAGTACCGAGCCAACACGGGCCGGCACTGGTGAGCGCCCACCTTCCGCAGCGCCCGCCGTGGACGTGTGAGGCGTGTAAACGGCCGTGGCCGTGCGCCGAGGCGAAGGAAACCCTCCTCGGCGAGTACAAGGGCTTCCGGACGGCCCTGATCCTGTACCTCGCGGGTCAGATGGCCGAGGCGCGGGAAGACCTCGCCGAGCTGGACTCGGGGACGTGCCCTGATGACCTCATGGAGCGGTTCGTCAGTTGGGCGCGCGCCGCAGCGGAGTAGCGCGCGGGGGTCGAGGGGCGACCGCAGACGGCCGAAGACGGCCCGGCCCTAGGTAGGACTAGGGCCGGGCCGTTCGCGCGTCTGAGGCGGTCTCTCAGAAACCGAACCGGTCGCGCTCGCTGGGCGGCGGCGGGGGCTCGGGGTCGATCAGGTGCGGGTTCGCGGCGGCGAACTCTGCGGCGAGGCGGTCGGCGACGGGGCCCAGGCCGTATCGGCGTGCGTAGAGGATGGCTTCGACATGGAGCATCCATCGGCACATGGTCGGGGCCCCGTGGCGCGGGCGCGGGGCGAACGGTGGAACGGCGTCGGCCGGACCTGGTGGCCGGACCTGGCGGCGGGCCACTACCTGCCCCGCCCGTAGCGCGCGGCGACCAGTGCGGCCCCGGCGCGGGACGCAGACATGCCGCCCCGGGCGTCGAGACCGGCGGACTTCAGGGCTTGCACGGCCGACGCGCGAGCCATGCGGGCCTCGCCGATCAGCGGGTTAGCGATAGTCGCGCCCCGGTAGCCGGGGATCGTCCAGGCGTCGCCTATCGCCTCTTCGGCCCGGTCGGCGAGGGAGATCAAGCGGCAAGCGGCGATCAGGCTGTGAAACTGCGACGCTGTGAGGCGGTCGCCGTGCTCTTCGGTCACGTCGGCGAAGAGGTCCAGGGCGTCGGGCGTGAGGTTGTCCGGCGGCTCGATCGCACTCGCCGAGACGGGCCGGTCATCACTTTCTGTCACGTAGGGGTCCTTTCGGTGAGCAGAGCCGGCTACGAAGCCGGCCCGACAAGGTATGCCGCTTAGGGCGTGGGCCGGAGGGGCAAAGGGGCATCCCCCCACGTCTATGTCTAGTTACTTCAGGTGACGTCGCCGGGGTGACGCTCGGGCTCACGCTTCCTCGTCGGTCGCGGGCCGCGAGCTGCGGCAGCCTCGGCGGCGGTCTTCTGGCCGTGGCAGTACGCGCACAGTGCCTGAAGGTTCGCCGGGGCGTGGTTGTCGCCGCGTTCGATGTGGTCGACCTGGTTCGCGGGGGCGTTGCATCGCTCCCCTGTGCTGAAGACCTGGCGGCATCGGTAGCCGTCGCGCCGTAGTACCCGGGCGCGAAGGGTGGCCCAGTTGCGCGGGAGACGGGCCCTTCGATCTGACCCCTCCCATGTCATCGAGACCCCCGGCATCGCGAGCAGACAGCCCGGGTCGCCTTCGCGTCCCCCGGGTCGGTCTCGACGTACCGGGTCAGCCGCCGGCATCGGCGGCCGGCTCGCTGACGCTCACAGCGCCAGTGCGCGCGGGACAGCGCCCATCGCGCGGTGAGGAAGTCCATTTGTGGTCCTGTTCGTGCGTGTAAACGGTTATGCCCCCGGGGCCGCGAGGGCTCGCCGGGGGCGGGGCGACCGCGCCGGGGATGGGCGCAGCCGGTTTATGGATGGTGGATGTGGTGGATTCTGAAGCTCAGATCTAGGTGGCTCTAAAAGGAAGCTCTCTTAGGGGGTACCTAGATCTGAGGCACCAGATCCACCACATCCACCATCGGGCGCTCGGGCTCGCGCCCTACGCGGCGCTCAGCCCGCGATCGGCGGCCCGTCCGGTGCGGTCGGCTTCGGCCTCGCGCGCCTTCTGTTGCGCCGGGGTGAGCACCTTCAGGCCCCGCATGATGACCAGCCCGGACCGCGTGCCCTGGTGGACGCCCTTGCGCTCGCTCAGAGTTGACAGCAGCGCCGACCGCCGTAGTGGATGCTCTTCGGCGTTGTCGTCGGCCCACGCCCGGTAGGCCCGGTAAAGCTCGGTCGCCTTGACGACGTCCAGGTGCTCGCCCGTGATGTCCAGGCACGCGCCGACGAACTCGCTCAGCCGGTCGGACGCCGCGCGGTAGACGCCGGTTTCCCGGCGGACGGTCTCGGGCACGCCCAGGCCGTCCCGATACCACTCGACCGCGCCCTGAACGGCCCACGCCAGGATGCCGGGGAACTCATCGCGGAGGGCGTCCTTCAGTCCCTTGTCCCGTTCGTGCTCCTCGAAGAAGCGCCGGAACGGGACCAGCTTCACCCGCCGCCAGTAGCCCTCGGACGAGTCGGCGACGGTCGGCTTGTGGTTCGTGGCGAGCATCAGCAGGAATCGCGGGCGGAACTCGAAGAACTCGCGGTTGAGGAATCGGGCCGTGATCTTGTCCTCGCCGGTCAACCGCTTCACGGTCGCCGCGCTGAGTGCGGTCCGGGCGTCGCCCTCGCTGGCGAAGACCAGCCGTGCCCCGGCCAGCCGGGCGAGGTCATTCGGGATGCTGGTCCCGGGCTTCTGCTCGAAGGCGCTGTAGGGGCTGGTCTTCGTGATCGCGACGAAGAGGTCGGTCAGGGTCTCGATGAAGACGCCCTTGCCGTTCGCGCCGACGCCGTAGAGGACGGCGAAGACCTGTTCGGACGTGTGTCCGGTGATGCCGTAGCCGATCAGCCGGCGGACCCACGCAATCAGTTCTTCATCCGGCGTGCCGTCGTCCGTGATCAGCACTTCGCGAAGGAATGCCTCCCAGCGCGGGCACTTCGCGTCGGGGTCGTACTCGACGTTCACCCGCTGCGTGATGAGGTCATAGCGGTTGTCCGCGTGTACCTCGCCGGTCCGCAGGTTGACGCATCCGTTCGCGACGGCCAGGCGGTCCGGGTCGTTGTCGAAGCCGTCCGGGTCCGCCCCGCGCACGCCTTCGAGGGCGCGCAGTTCGCGAAGGGTCGAGTCGATCCGCTTCGAGTTGTGCGCTTCGCGGGCGAGACCGAGGAGGCGATTCGCCTTCGCCTGGGCGGCCTTCTGGGCGTCCTCGTCGGTCTTCCCGGTCGCCTCTGTGAACGCCTCGGCGGCGGCCTCCTTCAGTCGGTCGCCGAGGGTCTGCGCCAGGGCGCGGACGTCCTCGTCGGCGTCCGGCCGCCAAATGCCGTCCTCGAACAGGTAGAAGCCTCGGGCCGAGGCGTGAAGCACGTCCCGGCCCGTGGCAAGGATCAGATCGTGTAGGAGTCGGGCGCGGCCTACGTCCGACGTCGCTTCGAGGCCCCGGGCGGTCCAATCGACCGCCTCGGGGACAGGCTTGCCGTTGATGCTGTACGTCGCGGTCACGGATGCTCTTTCAGGTGGCGGGGCGAGGGTCAGGCGATCTGGCGAGCAAGCTCGGCCGCGTCGAACGCCGGAGCGGCGTCGTTCGGGGCGCGACCAGGCGAGAGCGCAGGCTTCGGCCTGCCGGGGATCGGGTCCGACGCGCTCGCGACAAGGGCAGTCGCCACCTTCGCGGCGCTCGCCTCGATCTCCTCGGCGGTGGCGCCGGTCACGAACTCGGCGGCGGCCTCGGGAATGCGGTGACGCGCGATCACCTCGGCGCGGTGTTCGGCCAGCTCGCGGGTGCTGATCTCGCCTTCCAGCTCGGCGACGCGGGCGACGCTGGCGGTCAGCTCGGCGTCCTTCGCGTCGAGCTTCGCCCTCAGCTCGGCCAGGTCCCGGCGCAGCGCGGCGACCAGGCGGCCGGCGCGCTCGGGGTCGAACTCGCCGTTCCACTCGACGGCGGGGGTGTCGGTGGCGGGGGCGGTCTCAGTCATTGGTGTTCTCCAGGTCGAAGCGGGCGGTCAGGGACTTGGTCATTTGCTCGGCCAGTGCGGGCGTGGACGTGAAGTGCTGCCACGCCGCGATCTGCTCGGGTGTCCCGGTCTCTTGCAGGAAGGCGAATAGCCGGGCGAAGTCGCGATGTCCGACCAGCCGGCGGCGCTCTTCACTTGCGCGGGCGCGGTGCGAGTCCGAACAGAACCGGCGATGTGACCGGGACTCCTCGGGAAGCGGGCCGTCGCACCATTCACATCGGCGCATGGGGTCTCCCTCGTACGTTCGTTTCAGGGGCAAAAAGGGGTCCGCCCGGACGCCGGTCGGGAGGCTCAACAGACGTCCGGGCGGACGGAAGGATCAGGAGGCGGTCAGCACGCGCACCGCGCCCGCGTTCGGGGTCAGCGTCACGTCGCCGGTGGTCTCGTCCACGATCGGCAGCGGCATCGCCTTCGCGCCGACGAAGGTCGCGAGAAGCGACCGGTCGGCGGCCTGCGTGCTCACGTAGTCGGCGACCCAGCGCAGCGCGAAGCCGTTCGCCGAGAAGCTGCGGCCGGTCGTCGCGCCCTGCGGAACAACGGGGGCGCGCACGGCGAGCGTGAACGCGTTCGGCACGAAGCCGATCACTTCATCGGCGGCGAGGCGGTTGGACTCGTAGACCCAGATGCCCCGGACTCGGCCCATCGGGCTACCGGCCTCGGCGGTCGGCGAGGCGTCGGCGTCCCAGGTGCCGGCAGGGCCGTCGAGCAGGGCGGCGGCTACGTCGGTGCCGACAACGGCCCGAATCGGCATGGAGGCCGGTACGCCGTTGGTCCGCAGAGTCGACCGCAGCTTCGTGAAGAGCTTGGCCGGCGCGGTAGCGTCCAAGGTGATCCCGACCGTGTCCGGGGTCGCCTGCATCGCAGCGAGAATCGCACGCTCACAGTAGGCGACGAGCGCGGTCGTCTGCGGCAGAAGCACCTGACGGCCGAAGTCCTCGATGTTCAGCGACATGTCGGACTCAGACATGAGGACACTCGAATACGCCAGGGTGTTCAGGGTGACCGGGATCGACTGCTCGGCAATCTCGTCATCCACGAGAACGGTCGTCTTGTCCGACCCGGGCCGGGTCCGCGCGGGAAGAGCGCCGGGCACACGGACACGGATGGTCTCGCCGGTCCCGCCGCCGAACTCGGCCGAGTAGTCACGGTGGACGAGGTTGCCGAGGACGAGATCCTTCTTGACCAGCTCGACGGCCAGGGCCGCGATGTGGTCAGCGTTCAGAAAGTCGTTTGCCATGAACTTTCGCTTTCAGGTCAGGAAAAGGGATTGCCCAACCTGCGACCGGCCCGGCGAGCGCTCTGCGGATTCGCGGGTGAGGGTCGTAAAGGGCGTGGGGGATTCGCTCGATTTCGCCGGGCGCTGCCTCGGCAGTGAGCGATGAGGAGAGAGAGCGGGCGTCTCGGCTCGCCGGGTGACTAGTCCAGGTCATCGCCGAGACGCCCTTCCCTCTGGAAAGACCTTCCCGCGTGGCGGGAAGAAAGGCGAGGGCCGCCGGGGCGTGGCCGGGACCGACCGAAGCCGGCCCCGGCGTTTCCCGCCACCATTACGACCCTCCCGCCCGTCGTGGGCGGAAGTCTGCGAAGAGGAAGCCAGTCGAGGCCGCGAGGCCCTGGGGAGCCTCGACCGGCCGCCCCTCTACCTGTAGACGAACCCGGGACACCTGGCCCGGTCGCCGAGCACAGGCCCGACGTCCGGCGTCGTGTCGCCTTCGTCTCGGCGGGTCAGCCGGCGCGGGTCGAACACGTCCAGTGCGTCGCCCTCGATACCGAAGCCGCTCCCGTACAGCGCGCCGCCGGGAAGCTGCGAGATCGCGCGCTCGATCGGCGAGCGGCGCACGCCCCGGCGACCGGGGGCGATACCGAGGGGCCATTCCTCGATCAGCTCGACCAGGCCGGCGGGTCCGTTGCGGATGGCGTCGGCCTCGGCGGCGAGCGTCCGGAACTCTGCGAGCAGGCCCGGTGCCCACTCTTCGAGCACGACGGTAAGCGGCGTCCAGTCGTCCGGCTGCGGCGCGTCCGGCTCGCCGTAGAGGTAGCCCATCACGTCGGCGAGACTGCCGACCCCGGCCCTCTGCTCGGCGACCTGGGCGCGGCGGTCAGCGCGTCCCAGCCGCTTTCGGCAGGTTTCGGAGCACACGCGGCCGACCGGCCCGGACGGGCGCGGGGTGAAGGTGTTCGCGCAGCTCGGCGCTTGGCACGGGCGCGGCGTGGAACGGTCGGGGTCAGTCACGGCGGGTCCAATCCAGGAAGGGCGGGGCGGTCGCCGTGGTCAGCGGCGGCCGTAGAACGTTGGCGAAGCGCACGTAGGCGACCTCGGCGAACTCGCGCCGGGGTCGCCTATCAGGAAGTCGGGGGCGGGGTCGAACGCCCGCTATGTAAGTAGGCCAGCGGCCCGCCGGGTGTTCAGCCGGAAGCCATGCCGTCGCGCTGGCGCAGGTACGCGGCCCACACGTCGTAGCCGGCATCGCCGGGCGACAGGTGAATGATGCCGTCGCCCATCGTTCCGTCGTCGGCGACCGCCCGCGCGGGGGCGCAGATCCGCCCGTCCGGTAGGCGGTGTGGAACGCGGCAACGGCCGGCGTCCAGGCGCTCAGTCATGTCGGGGCCTCCTCGGGGTGGCGGGCGTGTAAACGGGGGTGACAGCGGGGCCCGCCAGCGACAAGCCGACGGGCCCCGAGAGTGACGTCAGGCGACAGCGACAGTCGGGCGCGGCCAGTGACGCTGACAGGTCCGGACCGACACGCCCAGCGCGGCGGCGACAGTCGCCGGGGTTGCGCCAGCCTCACGGGCGGCGGCCCGGACGGCGTCGGCGGCTGACTGGCGCGACGGCGGGCGAGGTGTCGCCTTCGGCCGAGGTGTCGCGACAGGACGGGGCGTCACGTCGGCGGCCCGCCCAACGTCCGCCCGGTCGTCGTCGGTGACAGCCGGCGCGGCCTGCGGCTCGGCGGGGACGGGCGGCGTCATGACCGCCAGGGCGACCGGGGCCGGGGCTGGCGACACGACCGGCGACCGCCCGGCCCTCGCCAGTACCTCGACCGTGAGCAGGAGGGCGACAGCCGGCCACGCCGACACAGCCCGCGACACGGCGTCGTCGTCGGCCGCCATGACGTTTGCGGCGACCGACGCGGCAACGCCGACCAGAAATGCCAACCACGCCGACCACCGAGACCGGCGGCCGTCGCCGAGGGCGAGCGTCGCGACCAGAACCATTCCGTCAACCGACAGCGGGAGGAGGGCCGCCAGGAAGGGCGACTGTCCGGCGTCCAGGGCGACGGTCCGCATGTGGTCGTAGGACGCCACGGCGGCGATGACGGTCACGGCGACCGTGCCGGACAGCGAGGCGAACCGGCGGGCGTTCATGCGACACCCCCGAGGGATTCGGCGCGGCACGGGCCGCAGTTGTGGGCAGGGCTTCCCCGATGCTTCGGGCACTGCCCGGCGCGGACGTCGGCGGGAAGCGCGGCCCCGCCCCGAAGGGAGCGGGCGCGCGGGGATGGTTGTTGGAGGTTCAAGGACGGTTCGGGCGTCGTGGACGACGTGTCGTTGCGTCGTGGGCGACGTGTCGTCGCGTCCTCGGCGACGTGCCGTCGGACCGGGGCGACGCTGACGACGCCCCGGTTATCCACAGGCTCGGGAACGTCAGCCGGGCGGCCCGACTGCGGCTCGGCGAGGTTGCTCAGCTCGGCCGGGGTCTCCCGGCGGCGCTCGATCGCGAGGTCCCACACGACCGGCCGCCGGTCAGCGGGAAGGTGCTGGACATGGCGTTGGTTGCCGCGCCGGATCAGGCCCCGCCGCTCAAGCTCGGCGAGGTCACGCTGAACGGCCCGGACGCCCTTGCGCCCGTAGTGGGCGAGGCGGGTCTGAGACGGCCACGCGGCCCGGCCGTCGGGGTGGGCGTGGTTCGCCAGACCGAGCAGGGTCACGAGCGCGGTCGGCGGGACGTCGGGCGCGTCGTTCAGCGCCCACGAAACGGCTTCGATGGACACGCTCAGGCCCCCGCGAGCACGTCGGCCAGGGCCACGACCGGCACGCCGAAGGCCTCGGCCATGGCCGGCTCGAAGAGCTTCGAGCAGTCGCCGACGGTCACGACGGCGTCAGCGGCGGCGACGGCGTCCAGGTCGTCAGCGACCACGGCGAGGAGGTCGTCAGCGTCGATCACGTCGGCGGGCGTCGCCGAGGTCACGAGGAAGCCAGCGGCGAGCAGGGCGGCCGTAGCGGCGGTCAGCGCGGCGACGCTGCGGGCGGGGGCGGCGAGGTAAAGTCGCATGTGATCGGGGGTCCTTCCCGGTCCGGCCCCGGGGGTGTTGGCGCACCCGCCGGGGCGTTTCGTTTCGGTCGGCGAGTGGTGTGGGAGTGCTTCACAACCCGCGTCCGGGTCAACTGTTGGCGGAAGCTCGCCGAGGGCGTCGCCGCCTCGGTGATGGTGGGCGACCCGGTGATCGTCTGCGGGCGCCTCTACACCCGCGACTGGACCGACGACGCCGGCAACCACCGCACGCTCTACGAGCTGGAGGCCGTCGCGGTGGGCCACGACCTGTCCCGGGGCCGGGGCCGGTTCCTGCGCAACCGCCCGACGACGGCGACGAGCGCCGTCGAGGACACCGAGGCCGAGCACCGCGTGCACGGCGAGGCGACCGAGCCGGTCGGGGCCGCCGAGGCGCCCGCCGCGCCCGACGGGCGGCCGTTCGACGACGACTTCGAGCCGCCCGGGCTCCCGTCCCGGGGCCGGCCGGCTCCGCTGGCCTTCGCCAGCGCGGATCCCTTGGACGGTCCGAGTGCCGGCTCCGACGACTTCGACGCCGCCGGTCCGGGCGACAGCGGTCGGGGCGACAGCGGTCGGGGCGACAGCGGTCCGGGGGACAGCGGTCGGGGGGACAGCGGTCGGGGTGGCTCCGGTCCGGGCGGGCGGGAGCCGGACGGCGCCTCCGGTCCGGGTCCCTACCCGGGTGACGACTCCCGCCTGGGCAGCGACGCGGGCCCCGGGCTCGGGGGTGCGGCTGCCCCGGCCGGCGAGGCGGAGCTGGCCGGCGAGGTGGAGCTGGTCGGCGAGGCGGAGCTGGTCGGCGCTTCCGAGGAGGGGGTGACGACCACGGCGCGGGGACGGCGGGGACGGGGCCGGGTGCCCGCGCCCGCCTGAGACGGCCCTCCGGCTCGACCTCCGGACAGCCGCGCGACGGGGGCGGGGTGGCGGTTCCCGAGGACCGTCACCCCGCGTGTCGGCGTGCCCATGATCGGATACGCCTCAGCGGCCTTCGCGTCGGAGTGTCGAGTCGGCAGGACGTATCCGATCATGGCTGGTGACCGGCAGGCGCGGAGGGCCGGCGGCAGCCGGACGGCCGGATCGCCAGGCCGGGGGCGAGCGGGCCGGGGACGAGCGGGCCGGTGGCGAGGTCGGTGGCGAGGTCGGTGGCGAGCGGCCGGGGGCGGCACGAGGCTCGGTTAGGCTGGCCGGCCGGAGGTGATGGCCGGTGGGGCAGGCGACACCGGTGGCGACCGCGGCGGGACTTGTCGCGGGTTACGCGCTGGACGGGCTGTTCGGCGACCCGCGCCGGTGGCATCCGGTGGCCGGCTTCGGCCGGGCCGCCGCAGCGCTCGAGCGGCGGATGTACCGGCCGGAGCGGGCGGCCGGCGCGGCGTACACGGCTGTCGCGGTCGGCGTACCCGTGCTGCTGGGCGTGGCCGTCGCGGCCGCCACCCGGGACCGGCCGCTGGCCCGCGCGGCGGTGGTCGCCGCCGGCACGTGGACGGTGCTCGGCGGCCGGACGCTGCGGCGGGAGGCCGAGGTGATGGGCGGGGCGCTGCGCGACGGTGACCTGCCGGCGGCCCGGCGGCGCCTCGGGCACCTCTGCGGACGGGACCCGTCCGCGCTGGAGGAGCCCGAGCTGGCGCGGGCCACCGTCGAGTCCGTCGCCGAGAACACCTCCGACGCCGTCGTCGCCCCCCTGTTCTGGGGGGCGGTCGCCGGCCTGCCCGGGCTGCTGGGCTACCGCGCCGCGAACACCCTCGACGCGATGGTCGGTCACCGGTCGCCCCGGTACGCCCGGTTCGGCACGCCGGCCGCCCGCCTCGACGACCTGCTCAACCTCGTACCGGCCCGGCTGACCGGGCTGCTGACGGTCGCCGCCGCCCCGGTCGCGCACGGCGACCCGGAGCGGGCGCTGCGGGTCTGGTGCCGGGACCGCAACGACCATCCCAGCCCCAACGCCGGGCAGTGCGAGGCGGCGATGGCCGGTGCGCTCGGCGTACGGCTCGGCGGCCGCAACGTCTACTTCGGACGATCCGAGGTCCGCCCCTTCCTGGGCGACGGTCCCCGCCCCGAGGCCCGGCACCTCCGGCGGGCCGCCCGCGTCTCCGGGGCGGTCGGGCTCGCCGCGCTGGCGCTCGCCGCGGCGTACCCGCCGAC
>JAEYGD010000030.1 GCA_023402505.1 Actinomycetes bacterium | reverse complement strand
GTGGCGGCCCACTCGGCGGCCACCTCGCGGGCCGCCTCCACCGCCTTGCCGACCTCGTCGGCGGTGGCCACCGGCACCGTGCTGACCGGGGAGCCGTCGGCCGGGTCGTGGACGACCAGCTCGCCGCCTTCGCCGCCGGCCCCCCACACTCCACCTATGAGTTGCGCAACCGTGTACATGCGGCAGTGGATGCCCCGGCCCGCCCGAGGCAAACGCGTTTCGCCCCGTTGCGGCTCGGGTAGGCGGATCGGATGAGTTCGACCGGCGCGGAGCGCGCGGACGCCGTCGTCATCGGAGCCGGGCACAACGGCCTGGTCGCCGCCAACCTGCTCGCCGACGCGGGCTGGGACGTCCTGGTGCTGGAGGCCACCGAGTCGCCGGGCGGCGCGGTCCGCTCGGCGCAGGTGACCGCTCCCGGCTACCTGAGCGACCTCTACAGCTCCTTCTACCCGCTGGGGTACGCCTCCCCGGTGCTGCGCGGGCTCGACCTGGACCGGTACGGGCTGCGCTGGCGGCACGCCCCGGACGTGCTGGCGCACCTGCTGCCGGACGGGCGGGCGGCGGTGCTCAACCGCGACCCGGAGACCACGGCCGCCTCCCTGGACGCGTTCGCGGCCGGCGACGGGAAGCGGTGGCTGGCCGCGTACGACGACTGGGGCCAGGTCGCCGGTCCGATGCTGGACGCCATCACCACGCCCTTCCCGCCGGTGCGCAGCGGCCTGACGCTGCTGCGCCGGCTGCGGGTCGGTGGGGCGCTGCGGCTGGCGCGGCGGTTGGTGGTGCCGGTCCGCAAGCTAGGTGACGAACTCTTCGCCGGTGCGGGCGGGCCGGCCCTGCTCGCCGGCTGCGCCCTGCACACCGACCTCGCCCCGGAGGAGGCCGGCTCCGGCGTGTACGGCTGGCTGCTGGCGATGCTCGGCCAGCAGGTCGGCTGGCCGGTGCCGGACGGCGGCGCCCAGAAGATCACCGACGCGCTGGTGGCCCGGCTCGCCGACCGGGGCGGCCGGATCCTCTACGGCGCGAGGGTGGACCGGGTGCTCACCGCGCGGGGCCGGGCGATGGGCGTCCGTACGGAGGGCGGCACGATGTGGCGGGCGCGCCGTGCGGTGCTGGCCGACGTGCCGGCGCCCGCTCTCTACCTGGACCTGGTCGGCGCGGCGGTGCTGCCGCCGCGGCTGGTGGAGGACCTGGCCCACTTCAGGTGGGACGGTTCGACCCTCAAGGTGGACTGGGCGCTCTCCGCGCCGGTCCCGTGGAGCAACCGGGCGGTCGCCACCGCCGGAACCGTCCACCTCGGCGCGGACCTCGACGGGCTGACCGGCTACGCGGCGGCCCTGGCCCGCGGCGAGGTCCCGCGGGACCCGTTCCTGCTGGTGGGACAGATGACCCTGGCCGATCCCAGTCACTCGCCGCCCGGGACCGAGTCGCTGTGGTCGTACACGCACCTGCCGTTCCGCCGGCACTGGCGGGCCGAGGAGATCGCCGCGCACGTGGAGCGGATGGAACAGGTGCTGGAGGAGGCCGCCCCGGGGTTCCGCAGCCTGGTGGTGGGCCGGCACGTCGCCGGTCCGGCCGACCTGGAGGCGGGCGATCCGAGCCTCGTCGGCGGGGCGCTCGGCGGGGGCACCGCCGCGGCGTACCAGCAGTTGTTCCTGCGCCCGATCCCCGGGCTGGGGCGCGCGGACACGCCGGTGGACCGGCTCTTCCTGGCCAGTTCGTCGGCTCATCCGGGCGGCGGCGTGCACGGTGCTCCCGGCGCCAACGCCGCGCGTGCCGCGTTGGCGCGCGACCGTGCGCTGACCGGCGGGCTGTACGGCACGGTGATCGACTCGGCGCACCGCGCGCTCTACCGCTGAGCCGTCCGGGCCGGCTTCGCCGGAGGTCGCGGTCCTGGCGCCGTGGCTGGCCGTCGTCGGCGCGGTCACCGAGTGGGTCGCGGGCTTCGCCTCGCGGGCCGGCGCCGGGGTGGACCGCTCGCGTGGCTGCCGTCCCGCCCGCGTGGCTGCCGTCCGCCCGCGTGGCTGCCGTCCCGCCCTACGTGGCTGCCGTCTCGCCGACCACGCGGTCCCCGTGCGTTCCCTTTGCTCTGCACCCTGATTCGCACCGGTAACCGTCCGTGCGGGTCCCGCCGCGCGCACCCGCCGGCGCTCCCGGCTCGCCACGCAGGTCACCCGGCGTGGTGCGGATAGGGGTGCAGAGCAAAGTGGCGGACCCGGCCGTGCGGGTCCGCTCCCGGTATGAACAGCGAGTGACGGTACGCGGCGTCGCGACGTCAGCGAGGGCCACCGTGCCAGCGTGCGTCGGTGTGCGTGTGCCGGTGGTCAGCGGCTGACGTTGCGGTGCTTGCTGCGCAGCCGGAACGGCATCAACGCGCTCTCGATCTTGGTGGCGGTCGTCATCTTCGACGCGCCGTCCCGCCGCTCCTCGAAACGGATCGGCACCTCGAGGATCGTGTGCCCGAGCTTCGTGGCCAGGTAGTGCATCTCCACCTGGAAGCTGTAGCCGTTGGACTGCACCCGCTCCAGACCGATGTCGCGCAGCGCGTCCGCCCGCCAGATCTTGAAGCCGGCGGTGAGGTCCCGGATGCGCACGCGCAGCAGGGTGTGGACGTACAGGTTCGCCCAGCCGCTGAGGGCACGCCGGTACAGCGGCCAGTTCTCGTCCAGCTCGCCGCCCGGGACGTACCGGGAACCGATCACCACACCGGCCTGGGTGGACAGCAGCGCGCCGAGCATGCCGGGCAGCGCCTCCGGCGGGTGTGACAGGTCGGCGTCCATCTGCGCGACGAACTCCGCGCCGCCGGCGAGGGCGCGACCGATGCCGTCGACGTACGCCCGACCCAGGCCGTCCTTGCCGGCCCGGTGGACGACCTCGATCCGCTCCGGGTGCTCGATGGCCAGCTTGTCCGCGACCTCGCCGGTGCCGTCGGGCGAGTTGTCGTCGGCCACGAGGACCTTCAGGCCCGGCAGCGGCAGCGCGAGCAGGCGTTCCACCAGGACCGGGAGGTTGCCCGCCTCGTTGTAGGTCGGCACCACCACGGTCAGGCGCGCATCCCGCCAGGGCGACGGCAACTGCACGGGTTCACTCATGTCGGACATCCTCGTTTCGCGGACTTGGCTCCCTGTGAGCGTAGCCAGTGTCTCGCGCGTGGTGTTATTGCTCCCCTGTCCCGGTGGTAACAGGCCGCACGGGAACAAATGCGGATGGTCACCGGCGCCGGCGGGTGAGCGCGCCGAACGCGAGGGACAGCCCGGCGACCGCGAGGGCGGAGACGGCCGGTTTGTGCGTCCCGACCCACAACGCCGCAGAGCGCCGCCGGGCACGGTCGGTGAAGACGCCCTCGGCGGCGTGGTCGCGGTCCTCGTCACCCGGCCGGTACAGGTTGTCCCGCCAGGTCGCCGGGTCGACCGGCGTCGTCGTCTGCTGGCTGTCGTACCCGTTCCGGGCCAGCTTCCGGTCCAGCAGGCCGGGGAAGAGCGCGTCGCCGAGCCGGGCCCGCCAGGTGGGGCCGCCGACGTTCAGCTCGCGCGGCCCGTGGTCGGCGGCCCAGAGGATCGCCCGCGCGGCGACCTCGGGCGCGAAGATCGGCGGCACCGGCTGCGGATGGCGGGGCAGTCGCGTACGCACCCACGAGAACTGCGGGGTGTTGATCGCCGGCAACTGCACCATCGTCAGGCGCACCCCCGGGCAGTCGTGCAGGAGTTCCGCGCGCAGCGAGTCGTTGAACCCCTGGACGGCGTGCTTGGTGGCGCAGTACGCGGACTGCAGCGGGATGCCCCGGTAGGCGAGCGCCGACCCGACCTGGACGATCGTGCCCCGCCCGTGCGCCCGGAAGTGGCGCAGCGCGGCGAGCGTGCCGTGGACGGTACCCAGGTAGTTGACCTCGGTGACCCGGCGGAACTCCGTCGCGGGGATCTCCCAGGCGGGCGCGAAGACCGAGACCATCGCGTTGTTGACCCAGACGTCGAGCCGGCCGAAGTGGTGGACCGCGTCGTCGGCCGCCTGCTGCACCGCACCCGCGTCGGCGACGTCCACCTGGTACGTGCGGACGGCCGCGGCGCCCCGCTCCAGGCAGTCCCGCTCGGCTGCGGCCAGGCCGACCGCGCCCCGGGCGAGCAGCACGAGGCGTGCGCCCCGCTCGGCGTACGCCCGGGCGACGGCCCGGCCGACCCCGGCGCTCGCCCCGGTGACGGCGACCGTCTGCGTCACGCGTCGGCCTTCTGGCGCAGGGCGATGTCGGACAGCCGGCGCAGGGTCTCCTTGTTGCGCTGGTGCAGCACCAGGTCGTTGAGCTTGTTGCGGACCCAGCGCAGGGGACCGGCGGCGAAGTCCTCGCCGATGCGTACCCGGGTGGCGTCCGTCCCGACGGGCTGCAGGGTGAAGACCACGATCGCCTCACCCGCCGGCCACAGACCGGCCCGGATGATCAGCTTGTGTGGCGGCTCGCAGCCGAGCACCGTCGAGGAGTCCTCCAGCGAGAACGGCCACGGGCCCGCGCGGTGGTGCAGCTCGCTGCCGACCGCCGGCCAGTGGTCGTCCACGTCGCGTACGTGCACGGTGCCGACCACCCAGTCGCTGTACGTCCAGCCGTCGGCCAGGACCGCCCACACCTGCTCCGGAGGGGCGTCGATCACTTTCTCCACAACTGCCACTGAGTCCCCGTACCCTCGCCGGCACCGGAGCTAACGGCCGGCCCGGGTTAGCTTCTCGGCGGCGGCGGGTAAGGCCACCGCGGGCCGGCGTGTCGACACCGCCGGCGGTGCGGCACGGTGGCGCCGCGATGATGATGTTTACTCCCCGGGGCGCCGGGAACCCGCCGGCTGTGCGACAGGTGAAGCCGGATCAGTGCAGGTCAGCCCGGGTTGATGCCCGTGGCGACCAGGGTCCGCGCCTGTTTGATGCGGTGTTGTTCGACCGGGATGGGACGTTGGTCGAGGATGTGCCGTACAACGGGGATCCGGAGAAGGTGCGGCCGGTGGTGGGTGCGCGGGCGGCGGTGGATGCGGTGC
>JAEYGD010000264.1 GCA_023402505.1 Actinomycetes bacterium | reverse complement strand
GGCGCCGGCCACCCCGCCATCCCCGGCCGGTCCCGCCAGCCGGGCGGGTACCCGGGCCCGCCGCCCACCACCCCGCCGCCGAGCGGCTGGCGCCCGCCGTTGCACATCCAGCCCCCGCCGCCGCGGCGGTTGCCCGCGCAGGACATGGCAGAGCTGGACCTCGCCGAGCAACGGGCGCAACGCGTCACCTGGATCGTCGGCACCGTGGCCGGCGTGGTGCTCCTGGTGCTGATGTGCACGCTGTGCTCGCGGCTGCTCTTCTGAACCGGCCGCCGGAATCCCGGCGGCACCCCGGTCAGAGGGTGGTGCCCCAGACCGCCTCCGCGCCGCTGTGCCCGGTGAGGTAGACGTACACGAGGCTGACGGCGGCCAGCACGACCACCACCACCGACAGCGCGGGGGTCACCCAGCGCGGCAGCTTCGGTACCCGCCGGTGGCCGCTGGTCAGCACGAGCAGCACGACCGCGGCGATGGCCAGCGGCAGCACGTACCGGAAGGTGAGGTCGCCGTAGCGGGAGTGCTCGAAGATCTGGTCCACGATCGGGCCCTGGAGCCCGCGCGCCACGAACACGTCGGTCAGCTCCTCGCCGGACCGCACCGCCACCCACGCCGTCACCGGCGCCACCACGGCCAGCAGGACGACCGCCCAGTCGATGCGGGAGCGGAACCGGGGCAGCGCCACGTACGCGATCGACAGCAGCGCGAGCAGCGGGACGAAGACGACCACCGCGTGCACCACCAGCACGTGCGCTGGCAACCCCATGATCTCCTTGAACATCGGCACCTCCGGCAGGATGCGATCGCGGGGGGTCAGCCTACGGTGCGCCGGCCCGCCCGCCGAAAACTCTCACCGGGGCTACACGCACCCGGGATCGGCCCGGTTCACCGTCCGTGCAAAAAGCGTCGGCTGTGGCCATCACCACCACGCATCGCGGAGCGGTTGTCGCTGCCTGATCCGCGTGCTGTCATTGGCACATGTCCACTGGTGAGGAGCTGCTCCGGTCGAAGGGCCTGCGGGTCACCCGGCCGCGCCTCGCCGTCCTCGACGTGCTGGCCGCGGGCGGCCACCTGGAGGTGGACGAGATCACCCGCCGGGTCCGGGAACGCCTCGACTCGGTCTCCACCCAGGCGGTCTACGACGTGCTCGGCGCGCTGTCGCGGGCCGGCCTGTCCCGCCGGATCGAGCCCGCCGGCAGTCCCGCCCGGTTCGAGGCCCGGGTCGGCGACAACCACCACCACGTGGTCTGCCGGGGCTGCGGCGAGATCGCCGACATCGACTGCGCCGTCGGCGCCGCCCCCTGCCTCGACCCCGGCACCGGGCACGACTTCGAGGTGGACGAGGCCGAGGTGACCTTCTGGGGCCTCTGTCCCGCCTGCCGGGCCCGCCGCGACGCGGACGTCTGACCCCGCCGGACGACCGACGGCGACGGCCCCGGCGCGCGTGGCACTCTTGGTCGGTGGACTCCGACGACGATCTCGGCCTGTTCGGTCCCGGCTCGGTCACCTGGAAGGTGCACGGGGAGCCGATCCTGATCGTCGGCGGCCTGCGCTCGCTCTACCTCCAGGCCCTGCACCCGCGGGCGATGGCCGGAGTCGCGCAGAACAGCAGCTACCGCTCGGACGCGTGGGGGCGCCTGATCCGCACCGCCGACTACGTGGGGACGACCGTCTACGGCACGACCGCTCAGGCGGAGGCGGCCGGTCGCCGGCTGCGCCGGCTGCACGCACGGCTGCGCGCCACCGACCCGTTCACCGGCGAGGAGTTCCGGATCGACGAGCCCGACCTGCTGCGCTGGGTGCACGTCACCGAGGTGGAGTCGTTCCTCGACACCGCGCGCCGCGCCGGGCTGTCGCTGACCGACGCCGAGGTCGACGGCTACTACACCGAGCAGCGACGGGCCGCCGCGCTGGTCGGGCTCGACCCGGACACCGTCCCCGGCACGGCCGCCGAGGTGGCCGACTACTACCGCCGGGTCCGGCCCGAGCTGCGGATGACCCGCGAGGCCGCCGAGACCGCGCTGTTCCTCACGGCCCCGCCGTTGCCGTGGAAGGTGAACCTTCCCGCCCGGCTCGGGCTGACCCTCGGGCCCGCCCGCTGGGCGTACTTCGGAGTGGCCGGCACCGCGCTGGCGCTGCTGCCCGGCTGGGCCCGGCGCCTCTACGGCGGTCTCGGCCTGCCGACCACCGCGCTCTCCGCCGACCTGACCGTCCGCGGGCTACGGCTGGCGCTGGCCGCGCTGCCGCGGCGGTGGCGGGAAGGGCCACTGCAGCAGGCCGCCCAGGAACGAGCGGCCCGCCTGGCCGGCACGTCGCCCGCCGGCTGACCACACCCGCCGCCGTTGGCCGTGCCCGCCGGTCAGCGGATGCCGGCGGCGTGGAGCTGGCCGGTCGCGGCGCGGTCGATGCTGATCCTCGCCAGGGAGCCGGCGGTCCCGAACGATCCGGTGGTGAACGCGGTCGGCAGCAGCACGACGAAGAACAGGACCGGCAGGAGCAGCGTTCTGACCAGCATGGCCCAGCACGCCTTGGCGCCGATCCGACCACCGTCCCTGACCCGGACGAGCTGCGTACCGGTGAGCACCGCGCCGAGCGCCCGCCCGTTGCCGTAGCACAGGCCGTACAGCAGCGGCACCACGAGAAGCCACGAGAGCGCCACCACGGCGACGGTGCCGTCGGAGAGGACCACCGCCCGATCCACCAGCGCCAGGGCGACGAAGCCCACCCCGAAACCGAGCAGGCACACCGTCGTGTCGATGAGCCAGGCCAGGAGCTGCGCTGCGGCACCCGCCCGGACGTACAGGGTGCCGTCGCCGTGCGCCTCGACCCGCTTGGCTCCGCGTACGCCGAGCACCTGCTCCGCGTTCGCCCGGGCGGCCTCCAGGCGGGTCACCGGACGGCCGGTCGCACGAACTGTCACAGCACTCCCCTGCCGCGTCTACGGCACGGTGTGAAAGATCCCCACCACGCCTTGTCTGGCGCAGCGTAGCCGGTTTTCGGAAACCGCTCGTGGCCGGCTCGGGCGGGGGTGCCCGGCCCACGGGATGGCCGCTGGCTGCGCCCGGGGCTCGGGCGGCGCCACCGGACCCGGTCGGCCGGCCCGGATCGCGGCGTGGGGGACCGGCGGGCGACCGAGGGGCGGGTCAGGCGGGGTCGGGTGACCGGTCGAGAGCGGCCCACGGCTCCTTCCCCGGCGTCTGCGCGCCCTCGGGGCAGGCGCGCCGGTAGTCGCACCAGCCGCAGCCCGGCCCCGGCGCGGCGGGGAAGGCGTCGTCGGGGTCGCCGCCGTCGGCCACCGACCGCTCGGCGGCCATGATGTCCCGTGCCGTGTCCTCCGCCCGGCCGACCTGCCGGGCGAGGGACTCCGGGCTGTGCTCGTGGGCGGCGACCGTCCCGGTCGGCAGGTGATGCAGCTCCACCCGGCGACACGGCTTGCGGAACACCCGCTCCGCCGCGTACGCGTAGAGCGCCAGCGCCTGCGAGCCGCGCGCGTCGTCCGCGTCCAGCCCGGTGCGACCGGTCTTGTAGTCCACGATGACCAGTTCCGGGCCGGACGGCCCGGGGCGGGCGTCGATGCGGTCGGCGCGGCCGTTGAACGCGAGCACCGCGGTCTTCACCGCCACCACCCGCTCCACGCCCAGCGGGTCGACCTCCGGGTCCAACGTCCCCACGTACGCCTCGAGCCAGCCCAGCGCCCGCCGGTAGGCGGCCCGCTCCTGCTCGTCGTCGCGGTAGCCCTCGCGGACCCAGGTGCCCTTGAGCAGCGCGGCCAGCGCCTCCGGCCGGCGCCGGTCGGCGGGCAGCGCGTGCCAGTTCTTCAGGGCCGTGTGCACGCTGGCGCCCAGCGAGTTGTGTGCCCAGGGCGGACCCTTCGGTGGCGCCGGCCGGTCCACGTAGGAGTAGCGGTAGCGCCGGGGGCAGTCCTCGTACGCCCCGAGCTTGCTGGGGGTGCAGACGAACAGCCGCTCCGGCATGCCCTCGAAGCCGAGCTGCTCGGGCTCGGCGGCGCGGGGCCGCGGCGGGGAGGTGGAAGGTCGGCCGGCTCGTCGCACACCGCAATCCTGCCACCCCCCTCCGACAGGGTCAGCCCATGGTCGCGTACTGGCTGACGAACGCGGCGACCGCGTCGGCGATGAGCTGCACCGCGATCGCCGCGAGCAGCAGGCCGGCGATCCGGGTCAGCACCTCGATCCCGCCCGGCCGGAGGACCTTGACGATTCCGCCGGAGAAGCGGAGCACCACCCACACCGTGAGCATCACCGCGACGATCGCGGCGGCGATCGCGGTGACGTCGGCCGCGCCGTCGGCCTGCTGGACGAAGAGCATCGTGGCCACGATGGCACCGGGCCCGGCGAGCAGCGGGGTGCCCAGCGGCACCAGCGCGATGTTCGAGGTGGCCTGCTGGCTGGGGTCGTCCGCCTTGCCGGTCAGCAGCTCCAGGGCGACCAGCACGAGCAGCAGGCCGCCGGCGGCCTGGAGCGCGGGCAGGTCCACGTGCAGGTAGTCGAGCAGGGTCTGCCCGGCCACCGCGAAGATCACGATCACGCCGAGGGCCAGTGCCACGGCCTGCCACGCCGCCCGGTTCCGGTCGCGGGCCGACAGGGGCCCGGTCAGCGCCAGGAAGATCGGCATCATGCCCGGCGGGTCGACGATCACCAGCAGGGTCACGAAGACCTCGCCGAAGAGCTTGGCATCCACCGGATCAACCTAGCCGCGCGGTCGCGGGCCGAAACGCGGATCAGCCGGAAGCGATCTCGGTCACCCCGGCCGCGACGATCCGCTCGTACGCCTCGACACCGGTGGTGTACGCGCCCAACCGGACCGTCTTGTGGGTGCCGTGGAAGTCCGACGATCCGGTCACCAGCAGGCCCACGTCGGCGGCGAGGGCCCGGACGTGCGCCCGCTCGGCCGGCGAGTGGTCCTCGTGGTCGGCCTCGAGGCCGGCGAGCCCGGCGGCGGCGAGGTCGGCGATCAACTCGTCGGGCACGACGCGCCCGCGCCGGGTGGCCCGCGGGTGGGCGAAGACCGGGACACCGCCGGCCGCGCGGACCAGCCGGACCGCCTGGAAGACCTCGATGTCCTCCTTGGGCAGTCGGTACCGCTCACCCAGCCAGTCCGGGCCGAACGCCTCGCTGGTGGTCGCGACGAGCCCGGCCCGGATCAGGGCCTGGGCGATGTGCGGCCGCCCCACCGTCCCGCCGGCGGCTCCGGCCCGGATCTCCCGCCAGCTCACCGCGATCCCGTCGGCCTGGAGCAACCGGACGATCCGCTCGCCGCGCTGCTCGCGCGCGAGCCGCACCCGGGCCAGCTCCGCGGCGAGGTCCGGGTCGGCCGGGTCGAAGAGGTACGCGAGCAGGTGCAGCGGCACCGGCGGCTCCTCGCCGTACCACCGGCAGGACAGCTCCGCGCCACGGACCAGGCGCAGCCCGGGCGGCAGGGCGTCGACCGCCGACTCCCAGCCGGCGGTGGTGTCGTGGTCCGTGATCGCGACGACGTCGAGGCCGGCCTCCCCCGCCGCCCGCACCAGTTCCGCCGGGGTCAGGGTGCCGTCGCTGGCGGTGGAGTGCGCGTGCAGGTCGATCCGCGGGCTCATCGCCCGACGCTACCGGGCGGGCCGCGCCGCCCCGCGCCGGCCTCAGAAACCGGTGCCGGCGACCGGCAGCAGGCGGGCACCGGCGGGCACGCCGGAGATCAGCGTGGTACCGACCGGCTGCCCGGCGGTGACCAGGTTCGGGTCGACCCGCGCCAGACGGTTGCCCTCCAACAGGTGGACGGCGACGCCCGGCGTCCACGAGACGGGCCCGGTCAGCGGCGGCCCGGCCGCGCGTACCGTCGGGTCGGGGCCGAGCCGGTCCAGGTCCACCAGGAGGGCCCCGCCCTTGCCGTTGAGCAGCAACCAGCGGCCGTCGGGGGACACCGCGCCGCGCCCGTCGTCGCCCAGCGTGTGGCCGCAGGCGGTCCGGACCACGGTCAGCGCCTTCGCCGGATCGAGCAACGCCAGGCAGGGGCGGCGCGGCGTACCGGTGCGGACCTGCCCGACGAGCAGGCCGTCCCGCCGTACCCCGTAGACGTGGCGGCTCGCGGCGCCGGCCTCCGTGGTGGTCCGGCCGGTCACCGGGTCCCACAGCCCGTGCCCGCCCCCGTCGGCGTCGAGCCGCAGCAGCACGTCGTCGCCGACGAACCCGATCGGCTCCGCCCCGGCCGGCGCCGGGTGCCGGGCCACCACCATGATCCCGTTGTTGATCACCGTGCCCTTGGCCATCAGGCCGCCCTCGCTCCAGGCGACGTGGCGCCCGTCGCGGGACAGTGCGATCTCCGCCGCACCGGCCAGCAGGACCTGCGCCACCCCGTTCGGGCGGGCGATCCAGAGCGAGCGGCCGGCCGGTGTCCTCGCGCCGACGAGCAGCCAGGCACCGCCGTCCGGGTACTGCTGAGCCCGCTCGACGGCGCCGACACCGGTCAGCCTCACGCGCCGGTTGCTGGTGGTGACCAGGACGTCCCCCACGATCAGGTCGACCTCGGCGGGCTCGGGGAGCGGCAGCTGGAAGGCCGGCGCGGGCCGTCCGGTGGTCTCGGGGTCGCCCAGCACGACGACGGCGGGACCGGGCACCACGGGATCACTGAGAAGCTGCATCGCGCCGGCGCTGATCGCGACCGTGGTGACCGCGGCCAGGGCCAGGCCGGCGACGGTACGGCGGCGCTGCGCGCGCCGGGCCCGCCGCACGGCGACGGCGGCGTGGTCGACGGCGGGCGGACGTGGCTCGCCGGCCTGCTGGTCGAGCGCCTCGCGCACCGCCTGCTCCAGCTCGTCCCGTGTCACGCCTGTTGAACGCGCCGGGGGCGCGGTCAGGTTGTCACGGTGCGAGGTGCCGCTCACCGACCCTCCCCGGCCGGTGCCGGGGAGGCACCACCCGGGCGTCCGGTCCGCGCGCCCACCGGCACCGGCGCGCTCCGGTCGGCGTCGGGTCGGGCGGCGGCCGGGGTGGGCGGCGCACCGGGGACGACGGTCGCCTCGCCGGGTCGCGTATCGACCGGCGCGGCCGGCCGGGGGCGCGCCGCGGGCGTACGGGGAGACCGCTGCCTCAGCGGCGCGGGCTCGGCGGGCAGGTCGGCGGCGTCGACACCCATCCGCTTGCGCAGGGTGGCCAGGGCACGGGAGGTCTGGCTCTTGACCGTGCCCGGCGAGATGTCCAGCAGCGCGGCGGTCTGTGCCTCGGACATGTCCTCGTAGAACCGCAGGACCAGCACCGCACGTTGCCGGGCCGGCAACGTCTTGAGGTGCCGCCACAGCAGGTCCCGGTCGAGCTGTGGCTCGATCTCGTCCGCGCCGGCGCGTTCGGGGAGCACGTCGGTCGGGCGTTCACCGTGCCAGCGCCTCCGCCACCAGCTCGTCGAAGTGTTGATCATGACGCGGCGGGCGTACGGCTCGACGGCCTCGATGCCGCCGAGCCGCTTCCAGGCCAGGTAGGTCTTGGTCAGCGCCGTCTGGAGCAGGTCCTCGGCGGTGGCCCAGTCCCCGGTGAGCAGGTACGCGGTCCGCAGCAACGCGCCGGAACGCGCCGCGACGAACTCGCGGAACTCCTCCTCCCGAAGGTCCCTGCCCGTCACCGCCCGACCTCCGTCCCCCGTCCTGCCAGCAGGCTCCCACGGAGAATGCTGAGCTGTTCATCCGATGAACGGACAAAAAGCTTCAGGCGCCGTCGTCGGCCTTCGCCTCGTCGGCCTCCTTGCCCAGCCGCGCCTCGACCGCCTGCGGCTCGTACATCTCCTCGACGACGCGCAGGTAGAGCTCGTTCGGGTTGGGCAGGTTCTTGATCTCGCGCAGCGCCTGCTCCTGGCCGGCCGACTCCAGCACGAACGTGCCGTAGTTGAGCGCCCGCCCGGCCGGTGTCTGCTCGTACTTCATGTCGGTGACGCGGACCAGCGGCATCATGGCGACCCGGCGGGTGATGATGCCGTTGACCACCATCACCCGCTTGTTGGTCAGGATGAAGCGGTCGTACCACCAGTCGGCGACCTTCCACGCCACCCAACCCATCACGGCGAACCACAGCAGCACCGCGACGGTGGTCAGCGCGCCGACGTCCTGGCCGGCCAGGAACCCGGAGAGGTAACCCAGCACGAAGGTCGCGCCGATGCCGACGAGCAGGGGTGTCACGAGGTGGATCCAGTGCCGCTTCCACTCCCCCCGGTACCGCTCGGTGGGGAAGAGGTAACGCGCGACGAGCGAGCTGGGCTCGTCCTCGAGGGGCAGCACCCGGCGCGGCGCCATGCCCGCCGCGTCGGCCCGCAGGCCGGCGAGCTCGTCCTCGGAGATCTGCGGCGGCTGGTAGCCGGCCTCGGGATCGCGGATCCACGCCCGGCCCGACCGGCCCTCCCCCGCGAAGCCCGGACCGTCGCCGAGACTCGCCTCGTCCGACAGCGAGGGGCCGTCGGACAGGCTCGGGCCGGCGCCGTAGCCCGGGCCGTCGTCCGGACCGACACGGGGGATCGGCTCGGTGTCTCGCTCCCGGCGTTCCCGGTCGGGGTCGTCCGGGTCGAAGGGTGGACCGGAGGGGCTGCCCATGGGCGGCTAGGCGACGAGGTTGGTGAAGAAGTCGCCGAAGCCCTGGGCAATGTCCACGATGCCGCCACCCAGCGACTTGAAGACATCGGCGGCGGAGTTCGGCCGGTAGGCGACGAAGAAGATCAAGAATGCGATACCGGCCCAGGTGAGGACCTTCTTGACCATGGCGGGCCATCCTCTCGCGGGGCGCCGGGTCCGTTTACCGCAGCGGCACTCAGAGTATCAGCGTGGTGTCGTACAGTTATTTCCTGCGTCCGTTCTCCGACATTCCGGGGGACTTGTCAAGCCTTCCCGTGCAAATACGGAGATGGTGCGCCGTAAACGAGCTCGGGTGGCGTCCACTCGACGAGGTCGCAAAGGACGACGTCCTCGGCGAGCAGATGTCCCGCACTCGCCGGCCAGGCTATCGCATGCAGCCACATTCCCCGAGCTTCGCCGGCGTACGCGCTTCGATCCGTCGGCGAGCCCAGGGGCCACAGTGGAGTGGGATGGCCGGCCACCCGGATCCGGGCCTGCCCGTGATGTTCCGGATGCCCCGGTCCGGGGTCGCTGAGCGCCTCGGTGAGCTGCGGCCCCGGGTCCGGCCCGGTGATCCCCGCGAACCTCGTCGCCAGGCCGACACCGGGCTCCTCGGCGACGAAGACCAGATCCGCCGGGCCACCGCCGAGCGGCTCCGGCCCGGCGCAGGCGACCGCCGTGGCGCGCACCCCGCGGTCGTCACCGGCGTACGCCACCCCGGTCAGGGTCCAGCCCGGCGGCAACGGCCACGGACACCAGAGCGGGACCGGTGGCCGGTGCGGCGGGTCGGCGGCCGCGGCGATGCGGCCGACGACGCTGGCGACGATCTCCGCGTTGATGTTCTCCGGAACGTGCAGCGGCGGAACCGGGCCGCACCGGAGGCAGCGCGACTCGGAATGCATGAGGTCCGGCGGGCGGACCTCGCCACCGCACCGGGGACAACTCACCGCGACGCTCACCACTCCACCGTCACCCCGTCGGGCGGCGCCGTCAAGCGGAGCGGCCGTTTCGACCGGGCGGCCGCCCGGCCAGCCTCAGTCCGCGGCGGCCGGCGGCGGCGGCCCGTACGCCCGGATCCAGGCATGCATGGCGATGCCGCTCGCCACACCGGCGTTGATCGAGCGGGTCGAGCCGTACTGGGCGATCGAGAAGAGCTGGTCGCAGGCCGCGCGGGCGGCGTCGGACAGGCCCGGCCCCTCCTGACCGAAGAGGAGTACGCAGCGCCGGGGCAGCGTGGTCGTCTCCAGCGGCCGGGAGCCGGGCAGGTTGTCGATGCCCACCACCGGCAGCCCCGCGCCGGCCGCCCAGGCGGTGAAGTCCTCGATCGTCTCGTGGTGCCGGACGTGCTGGTAGCGGTCGGTCACCATCGCGCCCCGCCGGTTCCACCGGCGCCGGCCGACGATGTGGACCTCGGCGGCGAGGAAGGCGTTGGCGTTGCGGACCACCGTGCCGATGTTGAGGTCGTGCTGCCAGTTCTCGATCGCCACGTGGAAGTCGTGCCGCCGCCGGTCGAGGTCCGCCACGATCGCCTCGCGCCGCCAGTAGCGGTACCGGTCCACGACGTTGCGCCGGTCGCCGCCCGCGAGCAGCTCCGGGTCGTACCGCGGGTCGTCCGGCGGGTCGCCCGCCCAGGGGCCCACGCCGACGTCGAGCTGGTCACCGGTCACGGTCACAAGACAGTACGGCCACCGGCGGGGCCGGTCAGCGCAGCCCCAGCGCGCGGCCGAGCCGGTCGAGGAACCGGCGGTCGGCGGGCGCGGCGATCCCGTCCGACCCGGCGGTGCACACCCGGGCCCCGACCGACTGCACCCACTGCCGGTACGCCGCCGAGTCGGCCGGGTCGGCGCGGCGGTCGAGCACCCGCGCGGCGGCCCGGGCTGCGGCGAGCAGGTCGACGACGTCGGTGAGCTGCCCGGCGGCCCCCTGCGGCGGTCCGTCGTGCCGGGCGTAGATCGTGGCCACCACGGCGCGGACCAGGTCGCTGTCGAAGGCCCGACCGGCGGCGACGGCGTCGAGGCCGGCCAGCCCGGCGGCGACGCCGCGCGCCGGCCGCCCCGGCCCCGGGGCGGCGGCGGCCACGACCGTCCGACCGGGCAGGGTGGTGAGCAGGTCCCACTCCACGACGGAGTAGACGGCGGTGGTCAGCGGTGCGGCGCGGCGGCCGGCAGAGGGCGGCTCTCCGGCGACGGAGTGGCTCATGGGGACCTCCGGCGTCAGCATATGCCCCGGTTCGGGGAACGGGGCCCTATCCATCCGCAAACGCCGGGAACAGGACCGGCGCGGCGGAACCGGGGCCGGGCCCCCGCCCGGGCGCCCGGGACCGGCCCTCGTGGTCAGCGCGGCTCGGGGAAGCTCGGCCGCTCCGGGTCGACCCCCTCGGGGACCGCGGCCGCCGCGTACTCCCTCTTGGGCACCATCACCTTGCGCCGGAACACGCACACCAGGGTGCCGTCCTGGTTGTAGCCACGGGTCTCGACGGCGACGACGCCACGGTCCGGCTTCGAGGAGGACTCCCGCTTGTCCAGCACCGTGGTCTCGCCGTAGATGGTGTCGCCGTGGAACGTCGGCGCGACGTGGCGCAGGGACTCGATCTCCAGGTTCGCGATCGCCTTGCCGCTGACGTCGGGCACCGACATGCCGAGGAGCAGAGAGTAGATGTAGTTGCCCACCACCACGTTGCGCTTGAACTGGCTGGCCGTCTCGGCGTAGTGCGCGTCCATGTGGAGCGGGTGGTGGTTCATGGTGAGCAGGCAGAAGAGGTGGTCGTCGTACTCGGTGACCGTCTTGCCCGGCCAGTGCCGGTAGACCGCGCCGACCTCGAACTCCTCGTAGTAGCGACCGAACTGCATCCTTGTCCCCTTCGACGGGCGGCGATGGAGTTCGGCACAGCATGCCTCACGAGGTCGCGGGGCCATGGGCGGGGCGGCGGCGGTGGGGAAATGTCACACCGGCGGTCACCCGGGGCCGGACGCAATGAGCGGCGGGGCCCTCCCCGGCACCCGCCGCCCACGCTCTGATGCGGAAGATTCTGCCCCACGTGAGCAACTCTCGGACAGAGACCGGGATCACATTTATCTTTTTGTAACACTACGTAGAGTAACTAAGATCGTGTGTGAGGGCGATCTCTTGAGCCCCGATAGCTCCATGTCAAGCGTCAAGTTACCGCTTCGTAGCCGGTCGAGTGTCCGATCTCTATGGAAACGCTCCCATCACGGGTCGTCACGCAAATGCGTCATGCATTTGCGTACCGCAGGTCCGGCCGGAACCGACAGCCATCGATGACGATGATCGCGGCGCCCGACCCCTCGGCGGGGGCGTTTCGGCCCCCGGAGGGCGGGAATTCGACGAGGTACGCCCTGGTTCCACCAGACGTAGCTATTCCGCGGTGATCGGAGAGATTCCCATGGCAACCGTTGAGCTGACCACGGCAAACTTCGACGAGATGACGGGCCGGGACGGCATCGTGCTCGTCGATTTCTGGGCCGACTGGTGCGGGCCCTGCAAGCGGTTCGCCCCGGTCTACGAGCGCTCGTCGGAGAAGCACCCGGACATCGTCTTCGGCAAGGTCGACACCGAGGCGCAGCAGGAGCTGGGCGCGAAGTTCGACATCCGCTCCATCCCGACCATCATGGCGATCCGCGACGGCGTCATCGTGTTCGCGCAGCCGGGCGCGCTGCCCGAGTCCGCGCTGGAGAACCTGATCGAGCAGGTCGAGGCCCTCGACATGGACGACGTCCGCAAGAAGCTCGCCGAGCACAAGCACTGAGCGGTCTCGCGACACCACGGCCGGCCCCGGTCCGGGCCGGCCGTGCTGCTTGCAGCATCGTCGTACGTGTGTTCGAATAGTTGCCATGCGCTGGGACAACCTCTCCGCTCCCCCGGACGAGCGACGTCCCGACGGGTCAGCGCCAGCGACGCCACCCCTGCCGCTGGCGCTGCCCGGCGCCATCGCCCGCACCTTCGACACACCCGAGTTCGCCGGCATGACCTTCTACGAGGTCCGCGCCAAGTCGATCATCAACCGGGTGCCGGGCGCCTCCCGCGTCCCGTTCGAGTGGACGATCAACCCCTATCGGGGCTGCACCCACGCGTGCGTCTACTGCCTGGCCGGCGACACCCCGATCCTGATGGCCGACGGCCGGACCACGCCGATCCGCGACCTGGAGATCGGCGACCGGATCTACGGGACGCGACGTCGGGGCGCCTACCGGCGCTATGTCGTCACCACCGTGCGGGACAAGTGGTCGACGGTGAAGCCGGCCTACCGGGTCACGTTGGCCGACGGGACGTCCCTGGTCGCGAGCGCGGACCACCGCTTCCTGTCCGAACGAGGCTGGAAGTTCGTCGCCGGCGCCACCCACGGCGCCCAACGCCCACGCCTGACCACGAGCAACCGCCTGCTGGGCACCGGTCGATTCGCGCCGGCACCCAAGGAGACCTCCGACTACCGGCGCGGTTACCTGCGCGGAGTGCTCCACGGAGAGGCCGAGGCCGACCACCGTCCGGCGAGCACCGTGCACCGGTTCCGGCTGGCGCCGGGCGACGTCGAGGCTCTGGATCGCAGTCGGCGCTACCTCGGCGGGTTCGGCGTCGACACCGACCGGTTCCCGGTCCGCGCGGCGACCACCGGCCGACGGGCGACGTCCACGATCCGCACGTCACCAGGTCACGACGTCGGAACGGTCAACGAGCTGGTGTCCTGGCCGGTCGAGCCCACCGACGACTGGCAGCTCGGATTTCTCGCCGGGATCTTCGACGCCGACGGAAGTTGCAGCAGCGGAGTCCTACGGATCAGCAACAGCGACGGCGACGTCCTCGACCGCGCTCTCCGCGGTCTGCGGCATTTCGGCTTCCGCGCCGTCCTCGAGGACGCGGGACACGCGAACCGGGCGCGGCGCATCCGCCTCGCGGGCGGGCTGCCGGAACGCCTCCGCTTCTTCCACCTGGTCGACCCGGCGATCACCCGCAAACGGTCCATCGAGGGTGCGGCCCTGAAGTGTCACACCGATCGACGCGTGGTCCGTGTCGAGCCGTTAGGGCTGGAGCTTCCGCTCTGGGACATCACCACCGGCACCGGAGACTTCATCGCCGACGGCGTGGTCAGCCACAACTGCTTCGCCCGCAACACCCACACCTACCTCGACCTGGATGCCGGCGCCGACTTCGACCGCAAGGTGATCGTCAAGGTCAACGCCGGCGAGCTGGTCCGCCGGGAGTTGGCGGCTCCCCGGTGGCGCGGCGCGCACCTCGCGATGGGCACCAACGTGGACTGCTACCAGCGGGCCGAGGGCCGCTACCAGCTCATGCCGGAGATCCTCCGAGCCCTGCGGGACTTCGCCAACCCGTTCTCGATCCTCACCAAGGGCACGCTCATCCTGCGTGACCTGCCGCTGCTCCGCCAGGCCGCCGAGGTGACCCGGGTCGGCGTCTCGTTCTCCGTCGGCTTCGTCGACGAGCGGCTGTGGCGGACCGTCGAGCCGGGCACCCCGGGCCCCCGCCGCCGGTTGGACGCCGTCCGCCGGCTCACCGACGCCGGCTTCGCCGTCGGGGTGCTGATGGCACCGATCCTGCCCGGCCTGACCGACGACGACGAGTCGATCGAGGCGACGGTCTCGGCCGTCGCCGCCGCCGGTGCGGCGAGCGTGACACCGCTGGCCCTGCACCTGCGGCCGGGCGCCCGGGAGTGGTACGCGCGCTGGCTCGGCCGCGAGTTCCCCCACCTGGTGCCGCGCTACCGGGAGCTCTACCGGGCGGGCGCGTACGCGCCGCAGTCCTACCAGCGGGAGCTGACCGCCCGGGTGCGCATCGCGGCCCGGCGCCACGGCCTGCACCGGGGAGTTCCCGGCGACAACCGCCGCCAGCCCGATCCGCCGCCCGCGCGGCCGGCCGCCGAGCAGCTCTCGCTGCTGTAGCCGGCCGCAGCTACGCTGCCGGCGTGCGGGAGGCGCGGGTGTGGCTCCGCGACCTCGACGTGGCACCGCCGTTCCTGGCCGCCGCCATCGGGCACTACGTCCGCCACCCCGAACACCGCGCCGCGATCGGCACGCCGGAGGAGCACGACCGGCTGCGTCGAGCGCTCGGCGGCAGATCCTGACGACCGGAGTTAGAGTCGGCAGGTGCGCTCACCTCACCAGATCCTCGCCGACGCCGCCGTGATCGCCGTCGTGGGCGCGTCCCGCGACCCGCGCAAGGCCGCGCACAGCGTGCCGTTGCAGATGCAGCGGTACGGGTGGCGGATCATCCCGGTCAACCCGACCGCCGACGAGCTGTTCGGGGAGCGGGTCTACCGCTCGCTGTCGGAGATCCCCGACCGGGTCGACCTGGTGGACGTCTTCCGCCCGGCCGACGACGCGGTCGAGGTCGTCCGCGAGGCGGTGTCGATCGGTGCGCCGGCGGTGTGGTTGCAGCTCGGCATCGTCTCGCCGGAGGCCCGCCGCATCGCCACCGAGGCCGGCATCGACTACGTCGAGGACCGTTGCCTGATCGTCGAGCGCGCCGCCGCCGGCCTGACCCGGCTCGGCTGATATTCGGTCGATCGCGGGGAGGCCGGCCGGCATCATGCCGGGGTGGCGACGACATCCCGGGCTCTCCTGCGGTGGCAGTTCGACCTGACCTGGTCGCTGTTCGAACACCACCTGGAACGGCTGGAACCGGCGGACTTCGGGTGGGAGCCGGGCGGGCTCACCTGGACGGTACGCCGGGGACCGGACGGCGGCTGGACACCGGACTGGGCGGACACCGAACCGGACCCGGTCCCGGTGCCCACGATCGCCTGGCTGACCTGGCACGTCGGCTGGTGGTGGACGACCGCCCTGGAGCATCTGCACGGGCGGCCGCTCCCGGCCCGGGAGGACGTCGACTGGCCGGGACCGGGTGCCGCGACGCTCTCCTGGCTGCGCGACCTCCGCCTCCGGTGGCTGGTCCTCCTCGACGGGCTCACCGATGACGCTCTCGACGCCCCGACCGGTTTTCCGTGGCCGCCGGACAGCGGGCACACGGCCGCGCAGCTGGTCGCCTGGGTCAACGCCGAGTTGATAAAGAACGTGGCGGAGATCGGGCAGCTCCGCCTGCTTCGCGCCGGCGGCCCGGGCACGCGGCCGTCCGGTTGAGACGGTGCCCTGCCGGGGCCGGGCACCGTCGTCGTCACCTCAGAGCTTGTACTCCTTCAGCAGGCCCCGGCTGATGATCGTCTTCTGGATCTCCGAGGTGCCCTCACCGATGAGCAGGAACGGCGCCTCCCGCATGAGGCGCTCGATCTCGTACTCCTTGGAGTAGCCGTAACCGCCGTGGATGCGGAACGCCTCCTGCACCACCTCGGCGCAGTACTCGGAGGCGAGCAGCTTGGCCATGCCGGCCTCGACGTCGTTGCGCTGCCCGGCGTCCTTCAGGCGGGCGGCGTTGACCATGAGCGCGTGTGCCGCCTCGATCTTCGTGCCCATCTCGGCGAGCTTGAACGCGACCGCCTGGTGCTTCGCGAGCGGCTGGCCGAAGGTGTGGCGCTGCTGGGCGTACGCGACGGCCAGCTCGAACGCCCGGATCGAGATGCCGCACGCCCGGGCGGCGACGTTGACCCGGCCGACCTCGATGCCGTCCATCATCTGGTAGAAGCCGCGACCGACCTTCTCCTCGCCGCCGAGCACGGCGGAGGCGGGGACGGTCACGCCGTCGAGGACCATCTCGGTGGTCTCGACGCCCTTGTAGCCCATCTTGTCGATCTTGCCGGGGATGGTCAGGCCGGGGGCGGTCTCACCGAAGCCCGGCTCCTTCTCCAGCAGGAACGTGCTCATGTTGCCGTAGACCGAGTCGGCCCCGGTGTCGGTCTTGACCAGGGTCGCGACCACCGACGAGTACGCCCCGTTGGTCAGCCACATCTTCTGGCCGTTGAGGACGAAGCCGTCGCCGTCCCGGACCGCCTTCGACTTGATCGCCGAGACGTCGGAGCCGCACTCCGGCTCGGACATGGAGAAGGCGCCGCGCACCTCACCGGTCGCCATCCTCGGCAGCAGCCGGTCCTTCTGCTCGGCGGAGCCGTGCTGGGAGATCAGGTACGCCACGATGAAGTGGGTGTTCACGATGCCGGAGATCGACATCCAGCCGCGGGACAGCTCCTCGACCACCAGGGCGTACGTCAGCAGGGACTCGCCCAGGCCGCCGTACTCCTCGGCGATGGTCAGGCCGAAGAGCCCCATCTCGCGCATCCCGTCGAGGATGTCGGTCGGGTACTCGTCCGCGTGCTCCAGGCGCTGGGCGTGCGGGATGATCTCTTTGTCCGCGAACTCCCGGACGGTTTCCAGGATCGACCGCTGCACATCGGTCAGGCCGGGCGTCTGGGCGAGTCGGGCCATGTCAGCCTCCGGGGAATCGGCGCATTACTCAAGGGTAACTAAACGCTCGGTCAGTATCGGCCGCGCGACCGGCGTCGCCAAGGTGACCAGTCCACACAACCGCTGTGAAAAGGTTCACCGGTCGGGGTAGCGTCCGGCAATAGGACGCGATCCGGCAGGAGGAGGAGACCCGTGAGCCAACCACCGCCGCCGGGCCCGCCGGATCCCGACCGGCCGCCGTCGCCGTGGGAGCAGCCCGCGTCGGGTCCCGAGCCGCCGCCCCCACCGTCCGGGTACGACCCGAACCAGCCACCCCCGCAGGGGTACGACCCGAACCAGCCGCCGTCCGCGTACGGACCGCCGCCGGGCGGTCAGCAGTACGGGCCGCAGTGGGGGTCGCCGTACGGGCCGTACGGCGCACCGCCCGCCGCCAACCGGGGTGTGAACGTCCTGGCGATCCTGTCCCTGGTCTTCGCGTTCGTCTTCTCGCCGGCCGGGATCGTGCTGGGGCACCTGGCGAAGCGGCAGATCCGCACCAGCGGCGAGGAGGGCGACCAGCTCGCCACCTGGGGCCTGATCCTCAGCTACGTGTTCACCGCGCTCCTCGTGCTGGTCTGCTGCGGGTGGATCGCCCTGTTCGCCTTCGCCGGCAACGACGGGACGACCTACTGACCCAGGCCGGCGTCAGCGGAACTGCGCCTCGCGGACGCTGTTGCCGCCGTCCACCACCAGCATCTGCCCGGTGATGTACGAGGCGGCCGGCGAGCAGAGGAACGCGATCGCGGCGGCCACCTCGTCCGGCGTGCCCGGCCGCCCGACCGGCGTACCCAGGCCCTGCCGCAGCTCCGCCATCGTCGACGCGGCGGTGTGGATGGTGCCCGGAGCGACCGCGTTGACGGTGACCCCGTCGGCGATCATCTCCATCGCCAGCGCCCGGGTCAGCCCGACGACGCCCGCCTTCGCCGCCGCGTACGCGGCCTCGGTCGGCAGGGCGTTGACCGGGCCCGCCGTCGCCGCGAGGTTGACGATCCGCCCCCAACCCCGTTCCGCCATCCCGCCGATGAACACCCGGCTGCACAGGAACGCCGTGGTGAGGTTGCGGTCGATCTCGCCGCGCCACTCCTCGTAGCTGAGCTGGGCGACCGGCCGCAGCACCTCCGGGCTGGCCCGGCTGGCCAGGCCCGCGTTGTTGACCAGCACCTCCACGTCGCCGAGCTGTTCGGCGACGGCGTCGGCCAGCGCACCCACCTCCGACTCGTCGGTGAGGTCCGCGACGAAACCGGTGACCCCCAGTTCGCTGGCGCGGTCGTGGATGCGGCGGGTGGTGGAGACGATGGCGACCCGGGCACCGAGGTCGGTGAGGCGGCGCGCGGTCGCGTACCCGATGCCGTCCGGGCTGCCCGCCCCGGTGACCAACGCGACCTTCCCGTCGAGCCGCATGGTGACCGGCTCCGGAAGGGTCGCCGGCTCGTCCTGGCCGGCGGGGTCGGTCACCGGCCGGTTGCGGCGCCCCGGACCGGGACGGCTCGCGTCCCGTATCGACCGGCTGCCGGTTGTCGCGTCAATCGCCATGCCGAGATCCTGCCCGTTCGCCCCGGTCCGGGCAACGCGGCACCCGGCGGCGGAGTGCCCGGGTTTGCGCGCCGCTGATTACCCTGACGGCTCACCCGTACCTCGATGGAGAGCAGACGATGAGCTATCCCCCGCCGTCCGGCGGCTGGCAGGACCCGGCCTTGTCCGGGCAGCAGTCGTCCCCGCCGGCCGACCCCACCTTCCCGGTGAGCGGCCAGCCGGTCCCCGCGCAGCCGACCGGCACCGATCCCTACGCCCCGGTCAACCCGTACGCGGGCGCGCCGACGAGCCCCTACGCCGACCCGTACGCGGTCCACAAGCAGACCTCCGGCCAGCCGGCGCCCGACCCGTACGCCGTGGCCGGCTACCCGCAGCCGGCCTACCCGGGCTACGGCTACCCGCCCGCACCGCAGACGAGCGGGATGGCCGTCGCCTCGATGGTCGTCTCGATCATGGGCATCATGGGCATCTGCGGTTACGGCATCGGCGGCATCATCGGCGTGGTCGGAGCCATCCTCGGCCACGTGGCGAAGCGGCAGATCCGCGAGCGGGGCGAGGCCGGCGAGGGCATGGCCACGGCGGGCATCATCATGGGCTGGATCGCGACGGCCGTCGCGGTGGTGGCCATCGTGGCCATCGTCGGCCTGATCATCTTCGCGGCCAGCCAGGATGCCTCCGCGACCTAGGGACTGCGACACGGTCCCCGGGACCGGTTCCGCGGGTGGCGTGAAGGACGTGGTGCGGGTCATCCCCGCCGCCCGGCCCTTCGCCGCGACCACCAGTGCCATCTTGCGGGACGCCTCGTCGATCATCTCGTCACCGAGCATCACCGCGCCGAGCTTCCCGCCGGCCTCCGAGGTGTAGTGCTCGTACGCGTCGAGGATCAACTCGGCGTGGTCGTAGTCGGCCTGGGCCGGCGAGTAGACCTCGTTGGCGGCGTCGATCTGGCCCGGGTGCAGCACCCACTTGCCGTCGAAGCCCAGCGCGGCCGAACGCTTGGCCACCTCGCGGAACCCGTCGACGTCCCGGATCTGCAGGAACGGGCCGTCGATGGCCTGCTTGTCGTGCATCCGGGCGGCCATCAGGATCCGCATCAGGATGTAGTGGTAGGGATCACCGGGGTAGTCCGGGATCAGCGCGCCCACCACCAGGGACTTCATGTTGATGGAGGCCATGAAGTCGGCCGGGCCGAAGATGATGGTCTCCACCCGGGGCGACGCGGCGGCGATCTCGTCGATGTTCACCAGGCCGGCGGCGTTCTCGATCTGCGCCTCGATGCCGATCCGGCCCACCTCCAGGCCGAGCGTCCGCTCCAGCTGGGTGAGGGTCAGGTCCAGCCACTGCACCTGGGCCGCGTTCTGCACCTTCGGCAGCATGATGCAGTCCAGGTTGGCGCCGGCGCCCTCGACCACGTCGATGACGTCCCGGTACGTCCACGGGGTGGTCAGGTCGTTCACCCGCACCACCCGGGTCTTGCCGGCCCAGTCGCCCTCGTTGAGCGCGGCCACGATGTTCTTGCGGGCGTCCGGCTTGGCGAGCGGGGCGACCGCGTCCTCCAGGTCGAGGAAGACCTGGTCGGCGGGGAGGCCCTGGGCCTTGCCCAGCATCTTGACGCTGGAACCCGGTACCGCCAGGCAGGACCGGCGGGGGCGACCGACTGCGGCCATGGATGCGCTCCTTCCAGCGTCCGGCGGGCACGCCGACGCCACCTGAACGTGAGAGTGTGAAGACTTAACGATCCCAAAGGGGCGTTGTGACGCCACGGTAACCTCGTGGCGTGACCGGGGTGAATGGACCTGTGGAAGATCTCACTGGGCGCCGGCTGGTGGTGGTGACCGGGGCCAGCTCCGGCATCGGCCTCGCGGCCGCCGTCGACCTTGCCTGCCGCGGCGACCAGGTGGTGCTGGTCGGGCGCGACCCCGCCCGCCTCCAGGCCGCCGCCGAACAGGTCCGCGAGGCGGCCGGGGAGCGCCCCGAGCTGTTCCGGGCGGACTTCGCCGTCCTCGACGACGTCCGGGGCCTCGCGGAGCGGCTGCGCGCCGCGTACGACCGGATCGACGTGCTCGCCAACAACGCCGGGGCGATCGTGTTGCAGCCGGTCACCACCGTCGACGGTTTCGAGCTGTCGATCCAGGCCAACCACCTCGCACCGTTCCTGCTGACCAACCTCCTGCGGGACCGGGTCGGCCGGATCGTGGTCACCGCCTCCGGCGCGCACCGCAGCGGCTCGCTCGACCCGGACGACCTCAACCGACCGCTGCGCCGTTACCGCCCGATGAACGCCTACGGCACCAGCAAGCAGGCCAACATCCTGTTCACCGCGGAGGCGGCGCGGCGCTGGCCGGACGTCCCCGCGTACTGCTTCCACCCCGGTGTGGTGCGGACCCGGTTCGGCAACGACAGCCGGCTGGTCGCCCTCGGCATGCGGCTGCTGCCGTTCCGTAGCCCCGAGAAGGGCGCCGAGACGCTGGTCTGGCTGGCCAACCAGGAGCCGGAACGGCTGCGCGACGGCGGCTACTACTTCGACCGGCGGGCGCGCCGGCCCCTGCCCAAGGCGGCCGACCCGCGGCTCGCCGCGCGCCTCTGGGCGGCCAGCGCGAAGGCGGTCGGCATCGCCGGGTAGCGGTCCGGGCTGCGATACTCCGCCGCATGACCGCGACGGGGAACGACACACTACGCGTACTCGGCTCCGACAAGGAGCTGGCGGAGCGGCTCGACGCGGAGCTGACCGCGTTCAACGACCGGGCGGCCGGCGTGGCGGACGAGGCCGAGTTCGCCGTCCGCGTCACCGGTCCCGACGGTGAACTGGTCGCCGGCCTCACCGGCTGGAGCTGGGGCGACTGCGCCGGCATCAACATGCTCTGGGTCCGCGAGGACCGGCGGAGCGAGGGCTGGGGCGGCCGGTTGCTGCGCGCCGCCGAGGAGGAGGCCCGCCGGCGCGGGTGCACGCAGATCTCGGTCTCCTCGCTGTCGTTCCAGGCGCCGGAGTTCTACCGCCGGCACGGCTATCTCGACACCGGCCGCCGGGAGGGCATCCCCGGTGGTCACGTCGACCACCACTTCTGGAAGTCGCTGGTCACCGACCCGGCCGCCGCGGTGCGCCTGGTCGCGCTCGTCGAACTGGCCGACGGCGCGGTCGAGGCCGGCCGGGAGTACGAGGACCGCGTCCTCGCGCTGCTCGGTCGGCACGGCGGCCGGGTGGAGCGGCGGCTGCGCACCGACGACGGACGCTCCGAGGTGCACGTCATCCGGTTCGACACGCGGACGGGCTACGAGTCCTTCCTGGCCGACCCGGACCGGGCCGCGCAGCGGGCCGCCCTCGGCGACGCCGCGCCGGCCACCCGCGTCCTGGAGGTGCGGGAGGTGTGACCGTCACTCCGCTCACCCCGTCCGCGCCCGCAGCCGCCGTCCCCTCGGCCGCGGTGGGCGCTTCGGCGGCCGGCTAGTCCCGGAGCGGGGTGGCGTCGGCCGGCACGGTCGGCGGGACCGGCGCGACGGACGCCGTACGGCGGGTCCTCGCGTTGGCGAGGATGACCACCGCGACACCGGCCAGCAGCAGCGCCAGGCCCGGCAGCGCCAGCGGCCTCGGCAGCTGGCCCAGCCAGGCCCAGCCGATCAGGGCGGCGCCCGGCGCCTCCAGCAGGATCAGGACGCTGACCGTGGTGGCGGAGACCCGGCGCAGCGCGTAGTTGAACATCGAGTGGCCGAGCAGTTGCGCGCCGGCCACCAGGGCAAGCACCGCCAGCCAGGTGCGGGCGTCGAAGCCGGTCAGCCGCACACCCCCGACCAGGCAGACCACGAGCAGGAGCAGGGCGCACACCCCGTAGCAGACGGTGGTGTACGTGGTGGTGCTCACCGTCCTGCGGGCCCGCTCACCGAGAGCGGTGTAGACCGCCGCGAACAGGCCGCCGACGATCGCGAGCAGGTCACCGAGGAAGGCCTGCCCGGAGACCGTGACGTCCGCCCCGGTGGCCAGCGCGGCCCCGACGACCGCCACCCCGATGCCGGCCCACAACCCCCGCGGCAGCCGCTGGCCCTGGGCGCGGGCGATCAGCCCCTGCCACACCGGCTGGGTGGCGACCAGCGCCGTGGCCGTCGCCACCGTGGTGAGCTTGGCGCTCGGCATCCACGTGGCGAAGTGCGCGGCCAGCGCGACACCGGAGAGCACGCAGTACCAGCCGTCCCGCCGGCCGGCCGGCGTCACCAGCGCCCGGAACTCCGCCCGCCGCCGCACCAGCGCGACCGGGCCGAGCACCGCGGTCGAGAGCAGGTTGCGCCAGAAGGCGATCGCGAGGGCCGGCGCGGCCGCGAACGCCACCAGAGGCGCGGACGACGAGACGGCCACCACGGCGAGAGCGAGCGCGCCGACGGTCAGCGCATCCGGCGACGGGCGGTGCGGTGGGGACGACACGAAGAGCAATACTCACACGACCCGGGCAGCCACGGACCGTCAGCACTCGGTTACGATCACACGCGATCCGCCGGCGACCCCCTCGACCGCCCGGAGGCCCTCCCCCATGCCCACCTTCCAGGCGGTGCTGTTCGACTTCTTCGGCACGCTGACCTGCTCGGCACCGCGCGGCGCGGCCCACCGTGCCGCCGCCGACCTGCTCGGCTGCCCGCCCGAGGTGTTCGTCGACGTGCTCGACCGCACCTTCTACCAGCGTGCCACCGGCCGCCTGGGCACCGCCGAGGCGACCCTGCGCTGGGTCTGCGAGCAGGCCGGCGTCCGCCCCTCGGAAGAGGCCCTCCGGTCCGCCGTCGCCGCCCGGCACCGGGCCGTCCGCGCCGACATCCGGCTCCGCGCCGAAGCCGTGCCGACCCTGGTCGCGCTGCGCCGACGCGGTCTGCGTACCGGACTGGTCAGCGACTGCACCCACGAACTGCCCGCGTACCTGCCGCGCCTGCCGATCGACCCGCTGCTCGACGTCCGGGTCCTCTCCGTCCAGGTCGGGCGCTGCAAACCCGACCCGGAGCTCTACCGGGCCGCCTGCCACCACCTGGCGGTGGAACCGGCCGCGTGCCTGTACGTCGGCGACGGCGACAGCCAGGAACTGACCGGTGCGGAGCGGGCCGGGATGACGGCGGTACGCCTGGCGTCCCCCGACCTCACCGACCACCTGGTCTTCAACCCCGACGCCACCTGGGTCGGGCCGGAGCTGGAATGCCTCAGCGAGGTCGTCGCTCTCGTGGACGCCGCGCCCGGCGGGCGGAGCCGCCCCGCGACGGTGCCCGCCGTGGCGCAGGGGACCCTCGTCAACACCTGACGGTGGGCAGTCAGCGGCGGCGGACCCGGTGCAGCCGGAAGGGCTTGCGGGTCGCCCGGACCACCGTCGCCTCCCGGGGCGGCTCGGCCAGCGAACCGGTGGGCAGCGCGGCACCGGCCGATGGCTCACCGGCGGGCGCGAGCCGGTTGAGGGCGCACCCTTCCGCCGCCCAGCGCGCCACGAGATCGGCGGCCGGACCGGGGGCGTTCAGCCGCTTGGCCGCGACCAGCGGCGCGACGGTCTCCCAGTGGTCGGTGCCCGGCCGCACCCGGGTCACGTCCGCGGGCCAGGTGACGATCCGGCCGCCGTGGTCACCCCGCATGGTGACCTCCGCGCGCGTGGCGTCGGCGAGCCCCGGGGCGGACTGCTCGCCCGGGCCGCTCACCACGAAGAGCGCCCCCTCCAGGGGTACGCACCACAGGGCGTACGCCGGCCCGCCGGGCACACCGACCCAGGCGACGGCCGCCTTCTTCGTCGCCTCGTCGACCAGTGGGGTGCTGCGCTCCGCCGCGTCGCTCACTCCCGCATCCTCCCGTACCCGTCGCCGGTCCGCCCGGACTGTGGCCGTGCCTCGCACCTCAGCCGATGAAGGGTGGGATCAGGATCTCACCCCTCGCCACCGGCATCACCTGCCCGGAGACGGTCGCGCCGACCGCCGCGCCGACCGCCGCGGTCACCGTGCAGGCCAGCGACGACGGCCGGTTGATCTCGATGCCCTGGCGTACCGCGTAGTCGGACCGCCCCTCCCCGGGGAGCAGGCCACTGGCCACCAGCCACACCCCGAGGCCGAGGGCGGCCGACCCGGTCGCCGGATCCTCCGGTACGCCGAGCCCGGGCACGAAGACCCGGGCATGGGCGGTTTGCGAGTCGGCGTCCCAGGAGAAGACGCTCACGTGCTCCACTCCGTACCGCGTCGCCGCCGCCACGTTCACCCGGGCCCGCGCCACCGCGTCCGGACGCACCGGCAGGTAGGGGAACTCGAGGCCGCAGCCGGCGACCCGGGGCGGCGGGCCGGCGTGGTCGTCGGCGGTGAGACCGGCCATCTCCAGCAGCGGCCCCGGGTCCAGCTCCGGGCCGAGGGTGGGCAGGCCACCGGTCAGCGTCGCGCCGGTGGCCGTCACCTCGAGCGGCAGCACGCCCGCACCGCACTCCTGGGTGACCGGCCCGGTGCCGAACAGGCCACGGCGGCTGGCGGTGACCGCGGCGCCGACGCTCGGGTGCCCGGCGAACGGCAGCTCGTCGACCGGTGTGAAGATCCGCGCACGGTAGGTGGCGCCGGCCTGCGTGGGCGGCAGCACGAACACGGTCTCGGAGAGGTTGAACTCGAGCGCGAGCGCCTGCATCTGCTCGGTGGCCAGCCCGTCCGCACCGAACACCACCGCCAGCGGGTTACCGGCGAAGGGGCGGTCGGTGAACACGTCCACGATCTCGTAGGCCAAGGTCGACATGTTGATAAACACTAGGCGCTTAGGCTGGTGCGCGTGAGCACGCCGACCCGGGTCTACATCGCCCGTCTCGCCGGCGTCGCGGTCTACGACCCCAACGGCGACCAGGTGGGCCGCGTCCGCGACGCGGTGGCCCGCCTGCGCCCGACGAACCGCCCACCGGAGGTCGTCGGTCTGGTCGCCGAGATGCCGATGCGCCGGCGGATCTTCCTCTCGATCAACCGGATCACCTCCATCGACGCCGACGCGGTGGTGCTGGGCAGCGGCACCCTCAACCTGCGCCGCTTCGAGAAGCGCCCCAACGAGCTGCTCGTGCTCCAGGAACTGCTGGACCGGCGGGTGCAGATCGACCCCGGTGCGCAGTCGGGCGCCGTGGTGGACGTGGCGATGGAGTCGTCCCGCGGCGAGTGGACGCTGTCCCGGGTCGCCGTCCGCGAGCACACCGGCCGGCTCACCCGCCGCGGCAACCTGCACCAGGTCGAGTGGGACCGGGTACGCGGGCTGAGCGGCATCGCCGACAGCCGGGGTACGGCGAACCTGCTCGCGGTGCTGGAGGACATGCGCCCCGCCGACCTGGCCAACGCCCTGCAGGACCTGCCCGACGAGCGGCGCAACGAGGTCGCCGCCGCCCTGGACGACGAGCGGCTCGCCGACGTGCTGAGCGAGCTGCCTGAGCACGACCAGGTGGAGATCCTGGCCGCGCTGGACCGGGAACGCGCCGCCGACGTGCTGGAACAGATGGACCCGGACGACGCCGCCGACCTGCTGGGCGAGCTGCCGCCGCCGGAGCAGGACGTGCTGCTGGACCTGATGGAGCCGGACGAGGCCGACCCGGTGCGCCAGCTGCTCAAGTACACGCCGGGCACGGCGGGCTCGGTGATGACGTCGGAGCCGGTGATCCTGCCGCCGGACGCCACGGTCGCCGAGGCGCTGGCCCGGGTCCGGGAGCCGCAGTTGTCCCCCGCGGTGGCCGCCCAGGTGTTCGTGACCCGGGCGCCGATGACCACGCCGACCGGCCGGTACCTGGGCATGGTGCACTTCCAGCGGCTGCTGCGGGAGCCGCCGGCCGACCTGCTGGGCGGCATCGTGGTCAACGACATCGACCCGCTGCGCCCCACCACCCCGCTGCCCGAGATCACCCGCCGGATGGCCACGTACGACCTGGTCGCGATGCCGGTGATCGACCGGAACAACCGGCTGGTGGGCGCGGTGACGGTCGACGACGTGCTCGACCATCTGCTGCCCCGCGACTGGCGGGACCGGGACGCCGTACCCTCGGGCGCGGCCGCCGCCGACGAGACGCCGGAGGCCGTCGATGGTTGAGCGGCGGCGGGCGGAGCGGCTGGACCAGCCGCGCGAGGCCCGGGGGGTACGGCTGCCCCGGTTCGACCCGGAGGCCTTCGGCCGCTGGTCGGAGGCGATCGCACGGGGAATGGGGACGGCCCACTTCATCGTCTACATGACGGTCGTCATCGCGGCCTGGTTCCTCTGGAACACGCTCGCGCCCGCGGACCTGCGCTTCGACCCGTACACCTTCACGTTCCTGACCCTGATCCTGTCGTTGCAGGCCAGCTACGCGGCGCCGCTGATCCTGCTGGCCCAGAACCGCCAGGCCGACCGGGACCGGCTCGCGCTGGAGGAGGACCGGCGCCGGGCCACCGCGCAGAAGGCCGACACCGAGTACTTGGCGCGGGAGATCGCCGCACTCCGCAACGCGATGGGAGAGGTGGCCACCCGCGACTTCCTCCGCTCGGAGCTGGCCCGGCTCGCCGAGGAACTGGACGACGCCGCTGCGCGCCGGCAGCGGCTCGAACTCCGGGCGCAGGAGCGGCCGGCCGGCGGCGACGGGCTGGACGAGCCCCGGGACGAGCTGGACGACGACTACGCCCGCGACGGCCGCCCCGAGCCCGGAGCACGTTGAACGCCGCTTGCCTCAAGGGGCCAGGCGAGCGGCGTTCGCCTCGGATCGTCGCATTTCCGCCCGATTCCGTCCAGCCCATCGATTCGCTCACACCGACCCCCGCCTGGGGCGGTGACGGATCACCGCCGACGTAGCATTGCGGGCATGTCAGCACCCGTCAGCACCGTCTCCGACGCGATCCAGGCCGCCCTGGCCACCGTCAACGACCCGGAGATCCGCCGGCCCATCACCGAGCTGGGTATGGTCCGCTCCGCGACGGTCGGCGACGACGGCGTCGTCCGCGTCGAGCTGCTGCTCACGGTGGCCGGCTGCCCGCTGAAGGACAAGCTGCGCGCCGACATCACCGCCGCGGTGGGCGCGGTGCCCGGTGTGACCGGCGTCGAGATCGAGTTCGGCGTGATGAGCCCCGAGCAGCGCCAGGAGCTCCAGTCGAAGCTCCGGGGTGGCGCCGCCAGCCAGGAGCCGGTGATCCCGTTCGCCCAGCCCGGGTCGCGCACCCGGGTGTACGCGGTCGCCAGCGGCAAGGGCGGCGTCGGCAAGTCCAGCGTGACGGTCAACCTGGCGGCGGCGCTGGCCGCGCGGGGGCTCTCCGTCGGCGTGGTCGACGCGGACATCTACGGCCACTCGGTGCCCCGGATGCTCGGGGCCGACGGCCGGCCCACCCGCGTCGAGGACATGATCATGCCGCCGCAGTCGCACGGCGTGAAGGTCATCTCGATCGGCATGTTCACGTCCGGGAACGCCGCCGTGGTCTGGCGCGGCCCGATGCTGCACCGCGCACTCCAGCAGTTCCTCGCCGACGTCTACTGGGGTGACCTGGACGTGCTCCTGCTCGACCTGCCCCCGGGCACCGGCGACGTGGCCATCTCGCTCGCCCAGATGCTTCCCAACGCCGAGATCCTGGTGGTCACCACCCCGCAGGCCGCCGCCGCCGAGGTGGCGGAGCGGGCCGGCGCGATCGCGCTGCAGACCCACCAGCGGGTGGTCGGTGTGATCGAGAACATGTCGTGGCTGGAGCTGCCGGACGGCTCCCGGATGGAGGTCTTCGGGGCCGGCGGCGGCCAGACCGTGGCCGACTCGCTGACCCAGACGATCGGCGCGCAGGTGCCCCTGCTGGGTCAGATCCCGCTGGACACCCGGGTCCGCGAGGCCGGCGACGAGGGCACCCCGATCGTGCTGGCCGAACCGGAGTCCGCCGCCGCCAAGGCGCTGGGCCAGGTCGCGGACCGCCTGGCCGTCCGCCGCGAGTCCCTCCTCGGCAAGCCCCTGGGCCTAAAACCCACCACCCGCTGACCCGTTACCCCCGCGCCCCCAGGCGAATCCCTGCACTCGAACAGAGAAAGAGTGGCCATTCCGGGCGGAATAGCCACTCTTCTCAGTTCGAGGGTGCTGCCGTCCTTGGGGGGGAGGGAGGGGGGAGGGGTCAGGTGGGGTCGTCGTAGCTGGTGCGGGGGGCGGGGGCGGGTGTTGGGCCGCCGGTGGTGGCGGCGGGGGTCGTGGCGGTGGCGGTGGCGGTGGGGGTGGTCGTGCGGCTTCCGTTCGTGCGGGGGTCGACCGCCGCGGCGACGTCCTTCAGCTCGTCGTGCACGCCGGTGACGTCGGCACGCAGGTTGTCGTAGACGCCCTGCAGCGGCTTCCGGAGCGCCGCCTCCTCCTCCTCGCTCAGCAGGTGCTTGCGGATGAACGCCTTCGGGTGCAGGTCCTCCAACTTGATGTCGGTGCCCAGCTCCCGGCTGAGGTCCGTGGTGGCGTTGGTCGCCATCCGGCGCAGGTTGCGCACCATCCGCAGGCCGTCGTTGATGACCGTCGGCAGCCGGTCACCGAAGATCAGGAGCGCCAGGAGCAGCAGCGCACCGATCTCCCACCAGTTCAGGTTCTCGAACACTGCGCGGGCCTCCTCTCGGCGTCAGCGCAAGCCTACGCACGTCGTACGCCACCCGGGGAGGGGGTGAAGCTCACTTCGCGTCCGCGGCGAGCGTCACCGAGGTGTTCTGCCGGGCGGAACCCCGGCGGTACTCGACCGTCACCACGGAGCCGGGTGCGAACTTGCGGACCAGGGCGATCAGGTCCGTCGGCTCGGTCATCGGCCGGCCGTTGAGCTTGAGGATCACGTCGCCGGCCTTCAGCCCGCCGCCGGCCGCCGGGCCGGACGGCTCCACCGAGGCCAGCCGGACCCCCGCGCCGGCACCCGAACCGGAGCCGCCGACCTGGGCGCCGATCACCGTACGGCGGGCCTTGCCGGTGCCGATGATGTCCTGGGTGATCCGTTTGGCCTGGTTGATCGGGATGGCGAACGCGAGCCCGATGTTGCCGGCCTCCTGCCCGTCGGCGACCAGCGACTTGATCGTGGAGTTGACCCCGATCACCCGGCCCGCCCCGTCCACCAGTGGGCCGCCCGAGTTGCCGTGGTTCACCGCCGCGTCGGTCTGGATGGCCGCGTAGTAGCGGGTGGGGCCACCCGGCTCGCCCGCCTGCATGGTGCGGTCGAGGGCACTGACGATGCCGGCGGTGACCGTGTTGGCCAGCGAGAGCGGCGATCCGATGGCCAGCACCGGGTCACCGACCGCCAGCGCGTCGGAGTCCCCGAACTCCACCGGCCGCAGACCGTTCTTCGCGACCTTGATGACCGCGATGTCCGACTCCGGGTCCTGCCCGACCACGGTGGCCGGCGCCGTGCTGCCGTCGTTGAAGATGACCGAGGCCCGGCCGGTGGCCCCCGCCACCACGTGGTCGTTGGTGATCACGTGACCGTCAGCGGTGGCGATGAACCCGGAGCCCTCGCTCGTCCCACCGAGGCTCGCCACCCGGACCGTCACCACGCTGGGCAGCACCCGCTCCGCGACCCCGGCCAGGGACTCCGGTTTCCGCTGGGCCAGCCCCGGCGGCTGCCCCGGGTCGGCACCGAGCACCGGACCGGCACCGCCGCCCCGGATCGCGAAGGCGTAGCCGAGGGCACCGCCCAGCGCTCCGGCGAGCAGGGCCGTGATCAGCGGGATGACGAGCAGGTGCCGCAACGCGGGACGGCCGGGAGCGTCCGGGTCGACGACCGGTTCCGGCTCGGCCCCGGGGACCGGGCGGCCGGACACGACGACCGCGGCCGGAGCGGCCGGGTCGCGCCACGGGTCGGTGAGCGCGTCGGACCACCAGGGCGAACCCGTGCCGCCCGGACCGCGCTGCGGCGAACCCGCCGGGGGGTACGCGGACGGCGGCGGGCCGGCCGCTCCGGGCCCCGTCCCGGGCTGGCGCCAGTCCCAGCCGTCGGTCACGTCGCTGCCTCCCACTCGTCCCCGGGTCCTCCGCACGGCCCGCCCACGGCGGCCCGCGATCGAACGGACACCGCTTCCAGGATTACACGGATGCCACCGGTGGAGTCACCGGTTGCCGTCCGTGATCGTCGATGGCGGGATGCGCGGCTGCGCCCGCGGCACGCCGCCTCTAGGCTCACAGTGCCCACTCGCCCCTGCGCAACACACGCGCCGCCCGGAGGTGTCCCATCGCCACGGTCGCCGGTTCCGGCCCCTCGACCCAGGCTCTGCAGTTCGCCGAGTCGTACGTGACCGAGGATCTCGTGCTGCGTACCGCCCGCGCCCTCGCCCGCGAGGTCGGTCTCGACGCGGTGACGCCCGGCGCGGGCGCGGCGCTGCGGTTGCTGGCCGCGGCGGGAAACGCGCGCGCGGTCGTGGAGATCGGCACCGGGACCGGTGTCAGCGGCGTCTGGCTGCTGCGCGGCATGCGCTCCGACGGGGTGCTGACCACGATCGACGTGGAGGTGGAGCACCAGCGCATCGCCCGGCGGATCTTCGCCGAGGCGGGCTTCGCCGCCGGCCGGACCCGGATCATCACCGGACGGGCGCTGGACGTGCTGCCGCGCCTCGCCGACGGCGCCTACGACCTGGTCTTCGTCGACGCCGAGTCGACCGGGTTCGCCGCGTGCGTGGACGCCGCGCAGCGGCTGCTGCGGCCGGGCGGTGTGCTCGTGCTCAACGGCACGCTGGCCGGTGGCCGCATCGGCGACCCGGCCGCCCGGGACGTGGAGACGGTGACCATCCGGGAGACGGTCAAGGCGGTCCGGGAGTCCGAGCACTGGATTCCCGCTCTGCTGCCCCTCGGGCACGGTCTGCTCGCCGCCGTTCGCTGCTGAGAAAGCCGCCCGGGGTCAGCCGAGCGTCGCCAGCCAGCGCAGCAGGGAACGGACGCCCCAGCCGGTGGCCCCCTTGGTCAGCTCCGCGTCGTCCCCGTCGGCCCAGGACGGCGCGGACATGTCGACGTGCACCCACCGGTCCCGCAGCTCACCGGTGAACTCGCGCAGGTAGAGCGCCGCGACCACCGAGCCGGCACCACCGGTCGGCGCGCTGTAGAGATCGGCCAGGTCGCTGCGCAGGTATTCGACGTAGTCGGCGGCCAGCGGCATCCGCCACGCCGCCTCCCCGGCCGCCTCGACGGCGGCCAGCAGATCCGCGGCGAGCCGGTCGTTGTCGCTGTAGAGAGCGCCGGTGCGCTTGCCGAGGGCCACCGCGTTCGCCCCGGTCAGGGTGGCCAGGTCGACCAGCAGGTCGGGGCGCAGCTCACGTACGGCGTACGCGATCGCGTCGGCGAGCACGAGGCGCCCCTCGGCGTCGGAGTTGGTGGTCTCGCTGGTCACCCCGCCGTAGTGGCGGACCACGTCACCCGGCCGGAACGCGGCGCCGCTGACCATGTTCTCGGCGAGCGGGGCCAGTGTGGTGACCCGTACCGGCAGCCGCAGCTCGGCCGCGCCCAGGGTCGCCGCGACCACGGCCGCCGCGCCGCCCATGTCCTTGCGCATGAGTTTCATCGCCGGCACCGGCTTGATGGAGATGCCACCGGTGTCGAAGGTGATCCCCTTACCGACCAGCACCACGTGCGTACGCGCCCCGGCCGGCCGCCAGTCCAGCTCCACCAGTCGCGGGCCGCTCGCCGAACCGGCGCCCACGGCCAGGATCCCGCCGAAGCCCTCGGCGGCCAGGTCGTCCGGCTCCCGGACCCGCAGGTGCAGGTCGGGAACACCGGCGGCGGCGTCGGCCACCTGCCCGGCGAACCAGGCCGGGTTCTTCACCGACGACGGCATGTTCACCAGGTCGCGGGCGAACCGGGTCATCCCGGCGGTGGCGCGGGCCACCTCGACCGCCCCGGCGTACGCGCCCGGGTCGGCCACCAGCAGGTCGACCGCCGCCAGCGCGGGCGCGGAGTCGTCGGCACCGAGCCGGAACCGGTACGACGCGAGCAGCAGCCCCTCGACGAGCCCGCGGACGACCGGGGCGGGAGCCTCGGTGGGCAGCGCGATCGTGACGTGGCTCTCATCCCTCGCCGCGCGGGCGAGGGCGGCACCGGCGGTCCGCCAAGCACCCTCGTCGCCCGCCCCGACACCGAGTGTGAGCAGCCGGCCCGGGATCCGGCCGGGCCGGACCTGGGTCCAGGTCTCGCCGGAGGCACCCGTCAGCCGGGCGGCCGGCAGCAGCGCGGCCAGTTCGTCGGCGACCCCGTCGGGGAGGGTCGACGCGACGGGCACCGGCTCCGCCGGCCACTCCGTGCCGGTGACCGGTCGAACGGGCAGGGCCAGGGCGTCGAGCCGGTCGGGCCCGGTGAGCAGACGGATGGCGAGCACGCGGCGCCGTACCTCCAGGAGAGCGTGCGGAGCGGCCTCCGCAGGACATGAAGGCCCCTGAGCCACCGGCGGGGCCGGTGGCTCAGGGGTGGTTGGACCGTCCGCGCGGGCGCGCGGACCGGGCCGTGATCAGCCGGCGGCTGCCTTCAGCGCGTCGCCGAGCGCGTTGGCCTCGTCGGGAGTCATCTCGACGACGAGCCGGCCACCGCCCTCCAGCGGGACCCGCATGACGATGCCCCGGCCCTCCTTGGTGACTTCCAGCGGACCGTCGCCCGTCCGCGGCTTCATCGCCGCCATGTTGTCTCCCCTCAGACCTGAACCAGGGTCGGTGGGTTGCCCCACAGCCACTTCGCCACGACCACCCGCAACCAGTGCGGGGGTGTCGACCAACGATTTTCCCTGATGAACACCGCCGGACCCAAACCGAGGCAGCATTGATGTAACAGCATCTAGCTTATCTTGAGAAGGCCTGTCACAATGTGCGGTCATGCAGGCACGGTCGGCACTCTTCGACCTGTACGGTGACTACCTCCGGCCCCGCGGTGGCCGGGCGCCGGTCGCCGCCCTGGTCAAGCTGCTGGCGCCGCTGGGCGTCGCGCCGCCCGCGGTGCGGACGGCGGTCTCCCGCATGGTGCGCCAGGGGTGGCTCGACCCGCTCCGGATGGCCTCCGGCCCGGGCTACGCGATCACACCGAAAGCCGCCCGCCGGTTGGACGAGGCGGCCGCGCGAATCTACCGCACCGGACGAATCACCTGGGACGGACGGTTCGACCTGCTCGTCCTGGAGGCGCCGGCCTCCCGCCGGGAACGGCAGCGCCTCGCCGCGAACCTCAGCTTCCTCGGCTACGGCACCCTCGACGAGTGCACCTGGGTGGCCACCCGCCCCGGAGAGGACGTCGACCTGCTCCTGGCGGAGGCCGGCGTCCGCTACGAACGGTTCACCGCCGCGCACGCCGCCGGCACGCCGGGGGCGATGGGCGTCGTCCGGCGGGCGTGGGACCTCACCGAGATCGGCCGGGCGTACGAGCAGTTCGTCGCCGAGCAGCGACCGCTGCTGTCCGGGGTGACCGTACGCAGCGCCGACGAGGAGGCGTACGCGGCCCGGTTCCGGCTCGTGCACGCGTGGCGTACGTTCCTGTTCCGGGATCCGCAGCTGCCGCCGGCGCTGCTTCCCGAACGCTGGCCGGGCACCGCCGCGGCGAGCTTCTTCGACCGCCACGCGGCCCGGCTGCGGCCGGCCGCCGACCGGTACGTCGAGCACTGCCTCGACGCCGGTAACCGCATCGCCCGACAGAAGGGTCGTTGACACCGTGACCGAGCCCCTGGCCGTCGACCGCACCGACGCCGTCGTCACCCTGACGCTGAACCGGCCGAAGGCCATGAACGCGCTGGACGTGGCGCTCAAGGAGGCCCTCCGGGACACCCTCGCCGAGCTGGAGACCGACCGGAGCTGCCGGGCGGTGGTGCTGGCCGGCGCGGGCGGGTCGTTCAGCGCCGGGCAGGACCTGCGCGAGCACGTGCAGACCCTGGAGGCCGCCGAGGGCGACCCGCTGGACACCGTACGGGCGCACTACAACCCGATCGCCGCCCGGCTGGCGAACCTCCCCAAGCCGGTCGTCGCCGCCGTCCGGGGCATGGCCGCCGGGGCCGGAGCCTCCCTGGCCTTCCTCGCGGACATCCGCATCGGCGGGCCCTCCACCAGTTTCCTGATGGCGTTCGCCAAGGTGGGCCTCGCCGCCGACACCGGCGCCTCCTGGACGCTGCCCCGGCTGGTGGGCCACGCCAAGGCCGTCGAGCTGTTGATGCTCGCCGAGCCGGTGCGCGCCGAGGAGGCCTGCCGGCTCGGCCTGCTCAACCAGCTGGTCGGCGACGACGAGGAGGTGCTGCCCGCCGCGCAGGAGCTGGCGGCGCGACTCGCCGCCGGCCCGACCGTCGCCTACGGGGCCATCAAGCGGCAGCTCTCCATCGCGGACGCGGGCACCCTCGCCGACGCCCTCGCGGCCGAGGCGCAGGCGCAGTCCATCTGCGGGGCCACCGACGACCACCGCGCGGCCACCACCGCCTTCGTCAACAAGCAGAGGCCGGTCTTCGAGGGCCGCTGACGCCCAGCGGGGCGGGCCCGGCCGGCCCCGGCGTCAGTCGTCCTCCTCCGGATCCTGGTTGGCCTCCTCGCCGAGCACGAACGCCTGCATCGCCAGCTCGTCACCGGACGGCGAGACGAAGGCGGGCAGCTCGCGCGGGCCCAGCTCCTGCACGTAGGCCCAGAACAGCCGGACGGCCTCCGCGCGGGACGCGGCCTCGATCGGCAGGTCGAGGCTCACCAGCCAGGTCCTGCGCGGCGGCGGCGGACCGAGCCGGTCGGCCAGCTCCCGGAACGCCGCCGGGTCCAGAGCGGTGACCGGCTCGTCCAGCGCCAGCGCGTCGACCGGGACCGGTTCGTCGAAGGCCCGCCGGGTGTACGCGACCACCAGTCGCGGCTCGGCCCGCTCCGACAGCGGGTCCTCCGGCACCTCCGGGCGCCGCTCACCGGCGTCGGTGACCCGACCGAGCGCGACCAGCCGTGGCGGCTCGTCGGCCAGCACCGCCACCCGGTCGCCCGGGCTCGGCCGGGGACCCCCGGTGACGCCGGTCAGCTCCAGCGTGTCGTGGTGGACGAGCCGCTCGGCCTCGTACCGGCCGGGCGGCAGCAGCACGGCCCAGGTGTCCGTGCCGTCGGCGTGAGTCGTCCGGTCGGTCCGGTATGCGGTGTCGCTCGTCATGCCCTCCATCCCATCACGCCGCCGTGGGCGTCGACACGTGGCAGCCGGCAAGGTGGTCGTCGACCATGCCGGTCGCCTGCATCAGCGCGTACGCCGTGGTCGGGCCGACGAACCGGAAGCCGCGCTTCTTGAGCGCCTTCGCCATCGCCGTGGACTCCGGGGTCAGGGCCGGCACCTCGGCGAACGAGGCCGGGCGGGCCGCCCGGGGCGGTGGCGCGAACGACCAGAGCAGGGCGGAGAGCCCGTCCGGCAACTCCAGCGCCGCGCGGGCGTTGGCGATCGCCGCCTCGATCTTGGCGCGGTTGCGTACGATGCCGGCGTCGGCGAGCAGCCGCGTGACGTCCGCCTCGGCGAAGGCCGCCACCGCCTCGATCCGGAAACCGGCGAACGCCTGCCGGAAGGCCGGCCGCTTGCGCAGGATGGTCAGCCAGGACAGGCCGGACTGGAACGCCTCCAGCGTCATCCGCTCGTAGAGGGCGTCGTCGCCGTGCAGCGGGCGGCCCCACTCGATGTCGTGGTAGACGGCGTAGTCCGGGGTGCTCGCCCCCCAGGCGCAGCGCGGCGCCCCGTCGGCGCCGATTACCAGGTCAGTCACGCGTCAACGCTAGGGGACCCCTCCGACAGCGTTGCCACGAGGCCCACGGCTGCCTATGGTGCAGCTACCGGACGGTAGCCGCGCCGGCCGGCACCGGGACGGAGGCGTCGGATGAAGGACTTCCCGGACATCATCGCCTGGTCGATCCCGGCCTTCCTGCTGCTCATCGTCCTGGAGCGGGTGTCGTACCTGATCCACCGCGACGACGACGAGGTCGGCTACGCCGGGGCGGACACGGCGGCCAGCCTCGCCATGGGGCTGGGCAGCGTCTTCACCGACCTGCTCTGGAAGATCCCGATCGCGGCCGCGTACGCGCTGATCTACGCGCTCACCCCGCTGCGGATCGCCGAGGTCTGGTGGACGTGGCCGCTGATCCTGCTGGCCCAGGACTTCTGCTACTACTGGTCGCACCGCGGGCACCACGTGATCCGCATCCTGTGGGCGTCGCACGTCGTGCACCACTCGTCGCAGCGGTTCAACCTGTCCACCGCGCTGCGCCAGCCGTGGACCGGTGTCACCAGCTGGATCTTCTACCTCCCGCTGGTCCTCGCCGGCGTACACCCGGCGGTGCTCGCGTTCGCCGGCTCGGTCAACCTGCTCTACCAGTTCTGGATCCACACCGAGCGGATCGACCGCCTGCCCCGCTGGTACGAGTTCGCGTTCAACACCCCCTCGCACCACCGGGTGCACCACGCCTCGCAGGGCAGCTACCTGGACCGCAACTTCGGCGGCATCCTGATCGTGTGGGACCGGCTCTTCGGCACCTTCGCACCGGAGCGGGAACGCTGCGTCTACGGCCTGACCAAGAACATCACCACCTACAACCCGCTCCGGGTCGCGTTCCACGAGTACGCCGCCATCGCGCGTGACGTGCGGGCGGCCCGGGGCTGGCGGCAGCGGGTGGGGCACCTGCTGCGTCCACCGGGTTGGGTCGCCCCACCGCCGCCGGCCGAGGTCGCCCCACCGCCGGCACCGGTGGCGACCTCCTGACGACCCGCCCTGTTTCTGCCGAGGACCCGCCGGCCCGCCCGGCTGCCCGCCCCTTCTCCTCGGGACTGCTGCCCGCCCGGTACTCCCGAGCGGGCGTCAGGGCAGGCGGCCCTGCTCCACCAGCCGCCCGAAACGCTTCAGGGCCTGCGTCAGCCCCACCTTCGAGCCGGGCCAGAGCAGCGGCCACGCGATCCGCCCGGCCGTCCCGCCCGGCACGTGGAACCACTCGTGCCAGACCACCTGCGTCCGGTCCCCGGCCAGCGGGGTGCAGCGCAGCACCCCGGGGCCGCGCAGCAGCTTCCCGCAGTGCACGACGCCGACCTCGTACGGGGCGTCCACCCGCACCACCCGCATCTCGTCGCGGAGCGTCGCCGGTCCCACCGCCGTGACCGCCTCGATGCGGCTGCCCTCACCGCCGTCCCCCTCGACCACCCGTACCCGGGTGAAGGGGATCCAGTCGGACTGCCGTTCCCAAGCGGTCAGCGCCGCGAAGACCCGCTCCGCGGGTGCCCGGACGATGACCGTCGCGGTGACCTCGGCGGCACCCGGCTGCGCCGCGTCGCGTAGATCGTCGGTGCCCTCGCCGGCCGTCACGCCGACTCCGAACGCACCGCCGGGCCGTGCTCGCCCACCGGCTGCGGGCCGGTCCCGTCCCCCCGGCCCGGCTCGTCGTCGGCCGGCCCGGCGCCCCCGCCGGCGC
>JAEYGD010000259.1 GCA_023402505.1 Actinomycetes bacterium | reverse complement strand
CGCCCGCACAGCCCCGGTACATCGACCGGTCGCCGACCGGGCAGCGCGCGGCGTCCGCCGCCGCCCGGGCCACGTCCCGGTCCACCACCTGCCGGCAGTCCGGCTGCGCGGCGGCCACCGGCCGCCCCGCCGCGTCGGTGATCTTCACGACCGGCAGCGGCGCGCACCACGTCCCCTCGGCCGCCACCGTGGCGTACGCGTTCGCCACGTCGAGCGGGGTCGTCGCCGACACGCCCAGCGTGAACGGTCCCCACTCGCGGGCGCCGTGGCGGGCCAGCCGCGCGTCGTCCTCGGCCCGGAACACGATGCCCAGCCGCTCGGCCATCTCCACCACCCGGTCCGCGCCGACCCGCTCGGTCAGCCAGGCGAAGTACGTGTTGACCGACAGGCCGAACGCGCTCCACATGGTGTGCTCGCCGTCCACCGACGAGCTGGCGTTGCGCGGGCACCAGTAGCCGTCGCAGCTCGCCTGGCCGGTCACCGGGTAGTCGGTCAGGATGCGGTCCGGCGCGTCGTACTCGGTGTTCAGCGGCAGGCCGGACTCCAGCGCGGCCAGCACGGTGAACAGCTTGAACGTGCTGCCGGCCTGGTAGCCCTCGATCGCCCCGCCGCCGGCCACCAACTGGTTGACGGTGTTCGGGCGGTTCTTCCACCCGGCCGGGTTCGCCTCCACGCCGTAGTTCCGGTTCACCGCCATGGCCAGCACCCGGCCGGTGCCGGGCTGGACCACGGCGGTCGGCAGCGCGTGCGGGTCGTCGGCCTGGTAGATGCGGCGGACCTGCTCGGTGGCGGCCCGCTGCACCGCCGGGTCCAGCGACGCCACGATCGAGTAGCCGCCCCGGCGCAGGGCGAGCTGCCGCTCGTCGACGGTCTTGCCGAACGCCTCCTGCGCGTTCCACCAGCGCGTGAACCAGTCGCAGAAGAAGCCCCAGTCGTTGTGCGCCTCCGGCACCGCGGTGCAGTCGTTCGGCGTCTCGCTGGGACGCAGGTGGAGCGGCTGCGCGTTGGCCCGGTCCGCCTCGGCGGCGGCGACCTGCCCGGTCTCGACCATCTGGCTCAGCACGTACGCGCGGCGCTGCACCGCCGCGTCGGCGTCACCGCTGATCGGGTCGTCGGTGTGCGGCGAGCGGACCAGCCCGGCGAGCAGCGCCGCCTCGGCCAGGGTCAGCTGTGCCGGCGACTTGGAGAAGTAGCGCTTGCTCGCCGCGGCCACCCCGTACGCCCCGGCGCCGAAGTACGCGATGTTGAGGTATCGGGCGAGGATCTCGTCCTTGCTGAGTTCGCGTTCCAGCGCGAGCGCGTACCGCATCTCCTGCACCTTGCGCGCGGTGCTGATCTCGGTCGCGGCGCGGCGCTGGCGCTCGGTGAGCCGCGGGTCGTTGGAGAGCACGTTGCGGACGTACTGCATGGTCAGCGTCGACGCGCCCTGCCGGGTGCCGCCGCTGCGGTTGGCGGTGAACGCCCGCACCACCCCGCGCAGGTCGACGCCGCTGTGCTCGTGGAACCGGGCGTCCTCCGCCGCGATGATCGCCTGCCGCATCACCGGGGCCACCTCGTGCAGCGGCACGTCCACCCGGTCCTCCTGGTAGAAGGACGTGATCAGCGTGGTGCCGTCGCTGGCGTACAGGTTGGACCGCTGCGCGGTCGGTGGCGTGCGCAGCGTGTTCGGCAGCTCCGCGTAGGGCGCGGCGAGCGCCGAGAAGCCGATCCCGAACACCAGCGCGGCCGGCAGGGCCGCGGCGGCGAGCACGAGGCCGGCCAGGAGGCCGGCGAGCAGGACGGTCATGATCTTGTCGAGGTGTGCCCGGGTCATGCGCTCTCCCCGCCGGAGCCGTCAGGACCCAACAAGAATGACCCGAATGTGACTCTTGTCCGACTCGTTCGGCCGCCGGGTAACCCGGGTGGGTTACGGCAACAGCGCCGCCGCCAACGGGTGGACCGTCTCCTCGATCTCGTCCGCGACCCGGCTGAAGCACTGGTCGCCCCGACCCCACGGGTCGTCGAGGTCGTCGGCGGGCAGCACGCCGGCACCCGCCCGCGCGGCGTGGGCCGCCCGGACCAGGGCCACCCCACGCTCGTACACGGCGTCCGGCGTCGCCTCGGCCCGCGGCAGGCCGGCCGGGTCCACCGCCGCCAGCAGGCGGCCGAACTCACCCAGCACGAACGTGCGGGACGCCGCGTCCGGACGCAGCGCCACCACGTACTCCTGCTGGTCGGCCGTCGCGGTGAGGACCAGGTCGGCGGCGTCGATGTGGTCCGAGCGCAACTTGCGGGCGGCGAACCCCTCGGCGCTGCCGCCGCGCGCCGCGACCTGCCGGGCCGCCGGCGGGTTCATCTCCTCGCCGGCGTGCCAGCCGCCGGTGCCGGCGCTGTGGCTGTGCAGCAAGTCGTCCGCGCCGGCCCGGTCCCCGCCGCGCCGCTCCAGCCGCTCCCGGACCGCCAGGACCAGCAGCCGCTCCGCCATCGGCGAACGGCAGATGTTGCCCATGCACACGTGCAGAACGGTGAACGGAGGCACTCAGGCCACCCGGCTCTCGACGATGTCCGGTGTCACCTCGCGCAGCCGGTCCAACCCGATCGCGCCCGCGCGGACCAGCTGCGGCACCTCACCGGTCAGGTCCACGATCGTGCTCGGCACCGGGTCGACGGCCGGACCGGCCTCCAGGTAGGCGCGCACCGAGTAGGCGAGCTGGTCGCGCGCCGCCTCGGCGGTGGTCGCGGGGGGCTCGCCGGTCTTGTTGGCCGAGGCCACCGCCATCGGGCCGGTCTCCCGCAGGACCTCCAGCGCGACCGGATGCAACGGCATCCGCACCGCCACCGTCCCCGACGCCTCCCCCAGATCCCAGCGGAGGCTCGGCGAGTGCTCGACCACGATGGTCAACGCGCCCGGCCAGAACGCCTCCACCAGGTCGCGGGCCGCGCGGGGCAGCGAGAACACCAGGCCGTCGAGGGTGTGCCGGGAGCCGATCAACACCGGCGGCGGCGCCGGCCGGCCACCCTTGGCGTCGAGCAGGGCCTTGACCGCGTACGGGGTGAAGGCGTCCGCGCCGACCCCGTAGACCGTGTCGGTCGGCAGCACGACCAGCTCGCCGTTGCGGACCGCCTCGATGGCCGCCGCGATGCCGCGGTCCCGGTCGGCGGGCGACCGGCAGTCGTAGAGCATCACGAGGAAGCAGTCTGCCACGCCCCGGCCCGGTCGGCGTGCGGGCCGTCCGCCCTCCGGGACGCGCCGGCCGCCGGACGGCGGACGGCCTACCGTCTCCCGGCCGCCGGACGGCGGACGGCCGACCCGCCTCCCGGCCACCGGCGCGGACGGCTACCCGTCTCCCGACCGCCGGACGGCGGTGGCGAAGCGGGGACGACCCGCCAGGTCGAGATGGTCGGTCACCCCGGCGTAGCCGCCGTGCTCGGCGAGCAGCCGCGGCACCGCCTCCCCGTGCGAGTCGTCGTGTTCGATCCCGAGCACGCCGCCCGGGCGCAGCAGCACCGCCGCCCGGGCCACCACCGGCCGGATCACGGCCAACCCGTCGGCGCCGGCGAAGACCGCCCGGGCCGGATCGTGCCGGCCGACCTCCGGGGGGACGGCCACGTCCACCGGCACGTACGGCGGGTTGCACAGCAGCACGTCCACCCGGCCCGCCAGCTCGGCGAGCAGTTCCGGCCCGGTCACGTCGGCCGCCACCACCGCCACCGGCCGGTCCCCCGCCGCGACCCGGTCGGCGGCGTTGCGCCGCAACCAGGACAGCGCCTCCGCCGAACCCTCCACCGCCACCACCCGCGCCGCCGGAACCTCCTGGGCCACCGCGAGGGCGATCGCCCCGGAACCGCTGCACAGGTCCACCACCAGCGGCGCCGTGCCGCGGCGGGCCTGCTCCACTCCCCAGCCGGCGAGCAGCTCCGTCTCCGGGCGCGGCACGAAGACACCCGGACCGACCGCCAGCTCCAGGTGGCGGAAGGGCGCGACGCCGGTGAGGTGCTGCAGCGGCTCCCGGCCGGCCCGCCGCGTCACCAGGGCCTCGAACCGGTCGCGCTGCTCCGGCGCGAACCCGTCCGCCAGGGCCAGCCGTCCCCGGGGCACCCCCAACACGTACGCCGCCAGCAGCTCCGCCTCCCCGCGCGGGCCGGACACACCGGCGTCGGCCAGCCGCCGCGCCGCACGGGCGATCACAGACGCCGGGCGTTCCCGGTTCGTCCCTTCGGACGGGTGTCGCGGCAGGGTGCTCACGACATAATCATGAAGCGCCGCGGCGACCCACCACGAGCCGGTGCGGTCCGGCGCACACCGACGGGAGGTCGCGGGTGGGTTGGCTCGACCGGGTCGGCGACCAGGTCGACGCCCTGACACGGGCACGGGCCCTGCAGGAGTCGAGCCGTTCCGCCGAGGCGTGGACGGTCCTCGAGCAGGTGCTCGCCACCACCACCGACCGGTACGCGCGCGCCGACGCGTTGGTGCAGCGCCTCTCCGCGGTGCTCAACCTGGGCCGCACCGCCGAGTACACCCGGGCCATCGAGGAGGCCACCAACGCCGTCCGCGACCTCGCCGAGCCGTACCTGCACGGCCACCTCAACGCGCTCGCCGCGCTCGCCGCCCACCACCAGGGCGCCCTGGACCGGTGCGTCACCCACCTGGTGCGGGCCGCCCGCGCGCTGGGCGCCGTCGAGGACCCCGACCGGGACACCGCGTGGGGCTGGCACGACCTGGCGATGGCCTACTCGTACCTCAGCTTCCACGGGTACGCCCTCGGCGCCATCGAGCGGGCCCGGCAGCTCGGGATGGCCGCCGGCATCCCGGAGGAGACGTTCGCCGCCCCCGGCATCCGGCTGCGCAACGCCGTCGCGCTCGACCACAACGGCGACAGCGACGGCTGCCTGCGGGTGCTCCGCGACGTCGCCGGTGACCTCGAACGGTTCCTGCGCGCCGGGCGGGCCGGCCGGCTGCGCCCGAGCAGCCTCGCGGCGTACGGCTACGCCGCGGCGCGGCGGGCGGCGCTGGGCGACCGGCTGGACGACGGCACCGACGCCGCCCCGGCCCGCCTGCTCGGCCACGGCGGGGACAGCTCCCGGGCCCGGGACATGCGGCAGCTCGGCGAGGTCTGCCTGGCCATCGCGGAGGGCCGCCCGATCGAGGCGGTCACCCGGCTGGACGGGGTGCGGGTCTCGAGCGAGACGCTCGGCGCGGCCGAGCCGGCCCGGCTGCGCAGCATCGCCCTGAGCCGGTCCGGCGACCACGTCATGGCCCACCGCGCCGACCGGCTGGCGTTCCGGCTCGCCGCGCAGCGCAACGACCGGCTGCGGGACGTCTACATCGACGGGATCGCCGCCCGCATCGACCACGAGGAGATGCGCCGCGAGGCCGCCCGCTACGAGGGCGAGGCGCTGACCGACCCGCTCACCGGGCTGCCCAACCGGCGCCGCCTGGAGCGCTACGTCGCCGCCGTCATGGCCCGGGGTGAGGGGGTGGTGATCGGCGTGTGCGACCTGGACGGGTTCAAGGCGGTGAACACCCGCCACGGCCACCACTCCGGGGACCTGGTGCTGCAACGCGTCGCCGGGGTGGTCAACCGGGTGATGCGGCGGGGCGACTTCGTGGCCCGCTACGGCGGGGACGAGTTCGTCGTGGTCCTGCCGAGCACCGCGATGGCCGAGGCGGCCGAGGTGGCCCGGCGGATCGAGTCCGCCGTCCGCACCGAGGACTGGGAGTCCCTCGTACCCGGCACCCCGGTCGGGGTCAGCATCGGCTTCGCCGAGGTGCCCGCCGGCGGCCCCGGCATTCGGGACGCGCTGAGCGCCGCCTTCGAGGCCGCCGACCGGGAGATGCTGCGCGCAAAAACCCGCCCCCGAGCCTCCTGACC
>JAEYGD010000025.1 GCA_023402505.1 Actinomycetes bacterium | reverse complement strand
GGCCGGCACCGGCCCACCCCCGGGAGCCTCGGCCCGCAACCCCCGGGGACGAGGACCACCGGCCCGCCCTGCGAGCCTCAGCCCGCAGGGGGACGAGGACCACCGGCCCGGCGACCCGAGGGCTGGCGGAACGGTCAGCCGAGCGCCACGGTGAGCAGCACCGCCGAGTCCTCGTCGGCGTGCAGGGAGTGGCGGGCGTCCGGGATCACCAGCAGGTCTCCGGCGCCGCCGGTCCAGGAGCGGTCCTGGGCCACCAGCCGGACCCGTCCCCGCAGCACCTGGAGGGTCGCGTCGCCCGGGCTGGCGTGTTCCGCCAGGGCGTGACCGGCGGCCAGGGCGATCAGGGTCTGCCGGAGCGCGGCACCGCCGTGGACCGTCCGGGCGCTGCGCCCGTTGTCCGTGGCGCGGGCGATCGACAACTGCTCCTCGGTCAGCGCGGTGAGCGAGGACGGGGACATGGGCACCTCCGGACGCGGATCGCGAGGACCGGCCCACCAGACTGGACCGACCTGTGGCTCTTTGCCCAGCTTCGTCGCTCGACCCGCCCACCACCAGGGCCGTTGGTCCCCACCCGGGAATTCTCCACAGCGGACTTTGCGCGGGATGGAGAAGTCGATGATCTACAGGTTAGGACCGGGGCGGCAGGGTACGGACCGTTCATGCGCGTCCTTGGGATCAACGCGATCTTCCACGACCCGGCGGCCGCCCTGGTGGTCGACGGCCGGGTGGTGGCCGCCGCCGAAGAGGAGCGGTTCAGCCGTCGCAAGCACGGCAAGCGGCCCGTCCCCTTCTCGGCGTGGGAGCTGCCGGAACTCTCCGCCGCGTGGTGCCTCGCCAGCGCCGGGCTCGACGTGGACGACCTGGACGCGGTCGCCTACTCGTTCGATCCGGGGCTGTGCCGCCCGGCCGAGAGCCTGGGGCTCGCCGACCCGTGGGACTGGCTGCGGGTCGAGTACGCGCAGCGCGCCCCGCAGTTCCTCGCCGCCGCCCTGCCCGGCCTGGACCCGGCGAAGGTGCGGTTCGTCCCGCACCACGTGGCACACGCCGCCTCGGCGGGGCTGGCCGCGCCACCGGCCGGCGACGACACCGCGGTGCTCGTCCTCGACGGCCGGGGCGAAGTGGCCAGCCACCTCGCCGGCGTCTACGCCGACGGCCGGCTCCAACCCCTGTACGCGCAGGAGCTTCCGCACTCCCTCGGCCTGCTCTACGAGGACCTGACCCGGCACCTGGGCTTCCTGCACTCCAGCGACGAGTACAAGGTGATGGCGCTGGCGTCGTACGGCGAGCCGAAGCACCTCGGCCTGCTGCGTGACCTGGTGCGGGTCACCGACGAGGGCGGCTTCCGGATCGAGCCGATCGACTGGGGCAGCCTCGCCAAGGCGCGCGCCGACGACGGCGAGATGACGGGCGACCACGCCGACCTGGCCGCCAGCGTGCAGGCCCGGCTGGAGGAGGTCGTCCTCGACCTGGCCCGGTGGCTGCACGACGCGTCCGGCGGCGCCACCACCATCGCGATGGCCGGCGGGGTGGCGCTGAACTGCGTGGCCAACGCGCGGCTGGCGGCGCAGGGCCCGTTCCGCGACGTCTGGGTGCAGCCGGCGGCCGGCGACTCGGGCACGGCGCTGGGCGCCGCCCTGCACGTCGCCCGCGACCTCGACGACCGGCCGGCCCCGATGGTCGGTGCGGACCTCGGTCGCGGCTGGTCCGACGACGAACTGGAGGCGGAGCTGCGACGGGCCGCGCTGCCGTACTCGCGGCCCGACTCGATCGCCGCCGAGGCGGCCCGGGTGCTCGCCGGCAACGGCATCGTCGCCTGGTTCCAGGGGCGCAGCGAGTACGGCCCGCGGGCGCTCGGCCACCGGTCCCTGCTCGCCCATCCCGGCGACCCGGAGACCACCCGGCGGATGAACGACGTCAAGGGCCGCGAGCAGTTCCGCCCGATCGCGCCGATGGTCCGCGCCGAGCGGGCGGCGGAGATCTTCGAGGGGGTCCTGCCCAGCCCGTACATGCTCTTCGTGCACACCGTGAAGCCGGAGTGGCGGGACCTCGTCCCGGCGGTGACCCACGTCGACGGCACCGCCCGGGTGCAGACCGTGCACGCCGACACCGAGCCGCTGGTCGCGGACATGCTGGCGGAGTTCGACCGGCTCACCGGACTGCCCGTGGTGGTGAACACGTCGCTGAACACCGCCGGCCGGCCGATGGTGGACACGCCCCGCGAGGCGATGGAGCTGTTCGGTTCCGCACCGGTGGAGCTGCTGGCGATCGGGCCATTCGCGGTGCGGCGCGGCGCGCTGGGCGGTGCCCGTTGATCAGTGTCGTCGTGCCGACGCTCGGCCGGCCGAGCCTGGAGATGCTGCTGGAGGCGCTCGCCGAGCAGGTCGGTGAACTGCCCGATCCGGAGATCCTGCTGGTCGACGACCGGGGCGGGGCCGCCGGAGAGCTGGCGGTGCCGGGGACGCTGTCCGCGTACACCAAGGTGTTGACCGGGCCCGGCGCGGGGCCGGCGGCGGCCCGGAACCTGGGCTGGCGGGCGGCCCGCTCTCCCTGGGTCGTCTTCCTGGACGACGACGTGGTGCCGGCGGCGGACTGGGCGCGCCGGCTGGTCGCGGACCTCGCGGTCGGCGACCGGGTGGGCGGCGTGCAGGGCCGGGTCGAGGTGCCGCTGCCGGCCGACCGCCGCCCCACCGACTGGGAACGCGGTACGGCCGGGCTCGCCGAGGGCGCGTGGATCACCGCCGACATGGCCTACCGGCGCGCGGCGCTCGCCGAGGTGGGCGGCTTCGACGAGCGGTTCCCGCGCGCCTACCGCGAGGACGCCGAGTTGGCCCACCGGGTCCGGCTCGCCGGCTGGCGGCTGGTCCGCGGCCGGCGGTCGGTGACCCATCCGGTACGCCCCGAGGACCGCTGGGTGAGCCTGCGGGTGCAGCGGGGCAACGCCGACGACGCGCTGCTGCGCCACCGGTACGGACCGACCTGGCGACAGGACCTGGAGCTGCCGCCGGGCCGGCGGCACCGGCACGTCGCCGTCACCGCCGCCGGTGCCGTCGCGGTGGTCGCCGCCGCGCTGTCCCGGACCACCAGCGGTACGCCCCGACGCCTGCTGCGCGCACTGACGGTGGCCGGCACGGCGGGCTGGGTGGCTGGCACGGCGGAGTTCGCCCACGCCCGCATCGCGCCCGGCCCGCGCACCGTCGAGGAGGTCACGACGATGCTGACGACCAGCGCGCTGATCCCGCCACTCGCCGTGACCCACTGGCTACGCGGATGGTGGCGGACCCGTGACGAGCGTCCCGGGGCAGGTCGCTGATGTTTACCCCGTCGCTTGCCGAGGGCAACTGCTCCCGCATGGAAAGTGATCTAGCCGGTCCGCGCCTGTTTGATGCGGTGTTGTTCGACCGGGATGGGACGTTGGTCGAGGATGTGCCGTACAACGGGGATCCGGAGAAGGTGCGGCCGGTGGTGGGTGCGCGGGCGGCGGTGGATGCGGTGC
>JAEYGD010000095.1 GCA_023402505.1 Actinomycetes bacterium | reverse complement strand
CGCCCGGCTGCACCGGCCGGTGCGGCACACGGTCGCCCCGCCGACGCCCGGGGCGCTGCTGCCCGGCTGGTCGGACGAGTTCACCGACGGGCTCGACCCGGCCTGGCAGTGGGTCCGCCGCAACCCGGCCGCCACCGTCGACGGCGGCGCGCTGCGCTGGCCGGTGGAGTCGACGGACCTGGTCGGCACCGGCAACACCGCGGGCGTGCTGCTGCGCGACGCGCCGCCCGGTGACTACGTCGCGGAGACGAAGGTGACGCTCGACCTGGGCGAGGACAGCGTCCGCAACTACCAGCAGGCCGGGCTGGTCGCGTACGTGGACGACGACCGGTTCGCCCGGCTGGCCCAGGTGGCGATCTGGAACACCCGGCAGGTCGAGTACGGCTACGAGCTGCCCTTCGCCGGCCAGCCGGTGTACGGCGGCAGCATCGTCGGCGCCCCGGCCACCACGACCTGGCTGCGGCTGGCGCACCGGGTGGACCGGGTCACCGGCGAGCACGAGTTCCGGGCCGGCTCCAGCCGGGACGGGAAGCACTGGACCTGGGGCGCGGTCTGGACGTTCCCGGCCGGCACCACGCCGCGGATCGGCCTGGTCGCCCACGGCGGTTCCCAGCCCGCGGTGACCGCCGGGTTCGACTACCTGCGGATCTACCGGTGATCTGATGGACCGGGGCCGCCCACGGCGGGACGGCCCCGGTCCACCGTGCCGCCCTCCTTCGCCGCCGACGCGGCAGCGCCGCGCGGTCCGCGGCGGGCGTCGGTGACCCACCTGCCGGTGTCGGCGGGGCGTGGCATCGTAGCGGGCATGTGCCGGAACATTCGCGTGCTCCACAACTTCGAGCCGCCCGCGACCGACGACGAGATCGAAGCCGCCGCCATCCAGTACGTGCGCAAGGTCAGCGGCACGACGCGGCCGTCCGCGGCCAACGAGGAGGCGTTCGCCGAGGCGGTCCGTGCGGTCACGGCGACCACCCGGACCCTGCTGGACAGCCTGGTGACGAAGGCGCCGCCCCGGGACCGCGAGGTGGAGGCCGGGAAGGCCCGAGCGCGCGCGGCCGAGCGGTACGGGCGCACGGCGGCGCCGGGCTGACGGCGGCGGGCCCGGTCGCGGAGCGACCGGACCCGCCGGGTCCCTCACAACTTCTCGTAGCAGGGCCGGTCGAGGTTGTACGCCGCCGCGGTCGGCCCGGTGAACAGTTCCCGGACCCGGCTGACGCCGGTCGGGGCGGCCTGGTCCGGCTTGTAGATGGCGGTCACCCGGACCGCGCCGTCGTTCGGCCCGGCGGCGTAGTTGCCGGCCCCGTCCGGCAGCATCCCCTCGTAGTCGACCTTGGGCAGGGACTTGACCGCCTTCAGCAGCCCGGCCCGGGTCAGGTCACCGTCGGCGACGGCCTTCTCCAGCGCCGCCTTCATCGGGTACGACCACACCCACCCGGCGGTGTAGCCGTCGTTCGGGGTGATGCCCGGCAGCGCCTCCCGCAGCGCCCGGTGACCCGGGGTGTCGGTGCCCCAGGCGTTCCATGGTGCCGACTGTTCGTAGCGGGCCAGCAGGGCCGGCGCGGCCGGGCTCTGCAGCAGGGCCGGGTTCCAGGTCGGGCTGGTGCCGATGAACCGGCCGGCGAAGCCACGGGCGACGGCCTGGCCGACGATGGTGGCCGCGTCCGCCGGGCCCATCGTCAGCACCACCAGGTCCGGCTTGCCGGTGAGGATGGCCTGGATGGCGCCGGCCTGCTTGTCGGCGCCCGAGTCGGTCTTGACGTCGGTGAACGTCATGCCGAGCGCCTCGGCGGCCAGCTTCGCCCCGGCGGCGGCGTCGTCGCCGTAGTCGCCGGCCAGGTGCACCGCCATCACCGTCTTCGGGTTGTACGCCTCCCGCGCGTAGTCGAGGGCGTTCATCGACTCGATGCAGTAGTTGGCGCCGGACTCGATGATGACGTCCTCGAACGCGTACCCCGAGGTCCAGGCGGCCGGCGCGGCGATCACGTTGTTCGCCTTCATGTCGCCCAGGATCGCCCCGGTGGTGGGCGAGCCGAGGCTCTGCGCGAGCGCCAGCACGTTCGGCTTGATCTCCTGGTAGACCTGGTTGTGGGTCTGCGGGTTGTACTTGTTGTCGCGCACGTACCGGCTGACGTCCACCTCGTAGCCGCCGATCCCGCCGGCCGTGTTGACCCGCTTCCAGAAGGCCTTCTGCGCATCGGTGATCGGCACGGCGAGCGCCCGGAACGGGCCCTCGGTGAGGTCGGAGATGATGCCGAGGTAGATGCAGCCCTTGTTCTTGTCGACCGCCTCCGGGCACGGCTCGGAGGTCACGCCCACGTCGGTCTTCAGCCCGGACTCGTCGGTCTCGCCGTCACCGCCCCGGCAGGCGGTGAGGCCGGCGGCCAGCAGGAGCACGGCCGCCCCGAGGGCGATCCGCGACGTCGCTCTTCTCATGACTTCCTCGCTTGGGTCAGTAGGAGAACGGCCACGCCTTCCAGTAGGTGCGGGCCCGGACCCAGAGGCCGAACAGCCCGCGTGGTTCGAAGATGAGGAAGACGATGATGAGTACGCCGTAGAGGATCGTCTCCACCTGGAAGACGTTCGGCACCTCGTTCGGCTGGGTGCTGATGAACGGCACCCACGCCTGCAGTTCCCGGGTGAGCCGGGGCAGCAGGGTGATGAAGAACGCCCCGGCGATGGCGCCGGAGATGGTGCCCGCGCCGCCGATGAGCACCATGGCGATGTACTGCACGGACAGCAGCAGGCTGAACGAGCCCGGGTCGAAGAAGCCGGTGACCGTGTAGAGCAGCGCACCGGCGCAGCCGGCGTAGAACGACGACACGGCGAACGCGATCGTCTTGTACCGGGGCAGGTTCACGCCGATCACCCCGGCGGCGATGTCCCGGTCGCGGATCGCGGTGAACGCCCGCCCGATCCGGGAGCGGGCCAGGTTGCGGGCGGCCAGCGCGAAGACCAGCAGCAGCACCAGCATCAGCCAGTACAGCTTCTGGTCCCGGGTGCCCGCCGGGCCGGTCACGGCCAGGGGACGCCCCAGGAACTCCAGCGTCGCCGCCGGCCGGCCGACGCCCGCGCCGCCGGTCAACGACGACCACTCGTTGAAGACGTGCTGGCCGATGAAGACCAGGCCGAGGGTGACGATCGCGAGGTAGAGCCCCCGCAGCCGGGTCGCGAGCGGCGCGACCAGCACGCCGGCCACCGCCGCGACCAGCCCGGCGGCGGGCAGCCACAGCGCGATGTCGGTGACGCCGAGGCCGATCACCCGGCCGTCCGGGTCGCCGCTGAGGGCAGCGGCGGTGTACGCGCCGATGCCGAGGAAGAAGGCGTGCCCGAGGGAGACCTGGCCGGCGTAGCCGGTGACCAGACCGAGCCCGATCGCGCCGATCGCCGCGACGCAGCCGAGCGCGAGCAGTTGCAGCAGGTCGTCGGTGAGCAGGAACGGCAGCGTGAACGCCAGGACCAGCAGCCCGCCGGTCCACCACCGCTTGGCGGGGGTGTCCAGCAGCGCCAACTCCTCGGCGTACGACGTGCGCAGCAGCGGCCGGTGCCTCATACCCGCTCGACCTCCCGGGTGCCGAACAGCCCGTACGGGCGGACCAGCAGGACGACCAGCATCAGCACGTACGGGGTGATGACCGAGACGTTGCCGCCGAGCCACGCCACGTCGTTGAAGTACGTGGCCACGAGTTCCTGCAGGACGCCGACGGCGAGCCCACCGATCACCGCGCCGGGCAGCGAGTCCAGCCCGCCGAGGATGATCACCGGCAGGGCGGTCAACGCGATGAGCCACAGCGCCGTGTCGACGCTGGCGCCGGCGGCGGCGAACGTCCCGGCGACCGCCGCCAGCCCGCCGGCCAGGGCCCAACTGACCGCGAACACCGCGCCGACCGAGACGCCGTGCGCGAGCGCCGCCTCCTGGTCCAGCGCGGCGGCACGCATCGCCAGCCCGGCGCGGGTGAACCGGAAGAACGCGAACAGCCCGGCCACCAGCACGGCGGCCGCGATCACCGCGGCGAGGTGCCGCTGCTGCATCTCGACCGGGCCGACGGTGAGGGTGCGCAGCCCCCACGGGTCGCCGACGTGCCGCACGTCGAGCCCGATGAACGCGTTGACCACCACCCGGACGGCAACGTCCACGCCGAGGGTGATGATGGCGACGACGAACGCGGGCCGCCCCACCATGGGGCGGACCGCGGTGCGCTCGACGCCGAGCGCGAGCAGCGCGGTCCCGAGCGCCGCGAGGGGCACCGCCGCCCAGAAGCCGACCTGCGGGGTGAGGTAGGTGACCGCGACGACGCCGGCGAGCATGAACGCCGGCTGCGCGAAGCTGATCACGCGGGTGGCCTTGTAGATGATGACGAAGCCGAGCGCGAGCAGGGCGTAGACGCTGCCGGTGCCGAGCCCGCGCAACAGGCTCTCGATCAGCTCGGTCACCGGTCACCGCCCGGGGGGTACAGCTCGTCGACGAGGTCGGCGAAGGCCCGGGTGACCGCCTCCCGGCGGACCTTCTGGGTGGCGGTCAGCTCGCCGTCGTCCTCGTCGAGTTCCTTGGGCAGCAGCCGGAACCGCTTGACCTGCTCGACCGGCGGGTGGCGGCGGTTCACCTCGTCGACGACGCCCCGGACCAGCTCGACCACCTCCGGCTTGCTGGTCAGGTCGCGGTAGGTGGTGTACGGCAGGCGGCGCGACTGCGCCCACTGCCCGACCGTGTCCGGCTCGATGCCGATCAGGGCCGCCAGGTAGGGCCGGCGGTCACCGACCAGCACGGCCTCCTTGACGTACGGGGACGCCTTCAACTCGTTCTCGATGCCGGCCGGCCCGATGTTCTTGCCACCGGCCGTGATCATGATGTCCCGGGCCCGGCCGGTGATCCGCACGTGCGTGCCGTCCACCCACTCCCCCACGTCCCCGGTGTGCAGCCAGCCGTCCGGCTCCAGCACCGCCGCGGTGGCCTCCGGGTCGTCGAGGAAGCCGGCGAACACACCCGGGCTGCGGGTCAGGATCTCCCCGGTCGCCTCGTCGATGCGCAGCTCCACACCGGACTGCGGCTCCCCCACCGTGCCCAGCCGGACCCGGCCCGGCCGGTTGCCGGTGGCGATGGCCGAGTTCTCCGTCATGCCGTAGACCTCGTGCATCGGCACCCCGATGCCCATGAAGAAGCGGAGCACCTCGGGGGCGATCGGGGCGGCGCCGGAGGCGGCGTAGCGGACCCGGCGCACGCCGATCCGCTCGCGCAACGCCCGGTAGCAGAACACCCAGCCGATCGCGTACGCCAGCCTCGTCGCGACGGTGTGCCGGCCGCCGGTCGCGACCAGTCGCCCCCCGATCCGGTCGGAGACCCGCAGCCAGAACCGGGCGACGGCCCGCTTCAGCGGCGAGGCGGTGGCGACCCGCGTGGTGACCGTGGCGAGGATCTTCTCCCAGATGCGCGGCACCCCGAACAGCAGGGTGGGCTGCACCTCCCGCAGGTTGGCCGGCACGGTGGCGATGGACTCGGCGAAGTTGACCTGCACGCCCGCGCCCGCGTTGCCCCACGTCGTGAAGACCCGCTCGGCGACGTGGCACAGCGGCAGGTACGACAGGATCAGGTCGTCCGGGCCGGGCGGCGGGGTCGACAGGCCGCCGCCCTCGGTCACCGTCCGGACCGCGTAGTCGACGTTGGCGTTGGTCAGCAGGGCCCCCTTGGGCCGCCCGGTGGTGCCCGAGGTGTAGACGACGGTCGCCACGTCGGCGCCGGTCGCGGCGGCCACCGCCTCGTCCACCTCGCCCGGGTGGGCCACCCGGTGCGCCTCGCCGAGCGCCCGGAAGTCGTCCCACGGCAGCAGGGCCGGATGGTCGTAGCGGCCCCGTACGCCGCGTGGCTCCAGGTAGACCACGTGTTCCAGGCCGGGACAGTCGGCGATGACGTCGAGGACCTTGTCGACCTGCTCCTGGTCCTCGGCGACGAGCACCCGCGCGCCGGAGTGCGCCAGCAGGTAACCGATCTCGTTGGCCGGGTTGGTCGGGTAGAGCCCCACGGTCGCCCCGCGCACGGCGACCGTCGCCACGTCCGTCCACAGCCATTCGCGCCGGTTCTCGGCCAGCACGGCCACCCGGTCGCCGGGCCGTACGCCCAGCGCCAGCAGGCCGTGCGCGACGGTGGTGACGGTGTCCCAGTAGTCGGCCCAGGTCACCTCGGCCCAGACGCCGCGGACCTTCTCGCGCATCGCCACCCGGCCCGGTGTGGCGCGGGCGCGGTCGCGTACCCGGGTGGCGATCGTGGTGACGGCGGCGCCGGCGGTGTCCGCGGCGGCCGTCCCCGGACCGGCGGCGGTGGTGGTCACGTCGTGCTCACCTCCCCCAGGTAGGCGCGGATCACGTCGGGGTGGTGCTGGATCTCGGCGGGCGGGCCGGTGGCCACCGGCTGTCCGAAATCGACCACGAGGACGCGGTCCGCGAGGTCCATGACCAGGCCCATGTCGTGCTCGACGAGCACGATCGGGATGCCGAGTTCCTCGCGGACGTCGAGGATGTAGCGGGCCATGTCCTCGGTCTCCTCGAGGTTCATCCCGCCCACCGGCTCGTCCAGCAGCAGCAGCTTCGGCTCCATCGCCAACGCCCGGCCGAGCTCCACCCGCTTCTGCACCCCGTACGGCAGCAGGCCGACCGGCATCCGCCGCCACAGCTCCAACTCCAGGAAGTCGATGATCTCCTCGACCGCCGCCCGGGCGGCCAGTTCCTCCCGGCGGGCCCGGCCCCGCCACAGCACCGCGGCCAGCGGCCCGTAACGGATGTGGTGGTGCCGCCCCAACAGCAGGTTCTCCAGGACGGTGAGGTTGGCGAACAGCTCGACGTTCTGGAAGGTACGGGCCAGACCGAGAGCGGCGATCTCGTGCGGGCGCCGGCCGACCAGGTCGACCCCGTCGAAGACCACCCGGCCGGCCTGCGGCCGGTAGACGCCGGAGAGCACGTTGAAGATCGAGGTCTTGCCGGCGCCGTTCGGCCCGATCACGGCGAACAGCTCCTGCCGCCCGACGGTGAAGCTCACCCCGTCGATGGCCCGTACGCCGGCGAACGCGAGCCGCACGTCGTCGAAGGTCAGGATCGGTGCACCGGTCACGACAACCACCGCTTCCGTCGCCGGTAGTGCTTGACCTCCCGGAACGACCGGCGGGTGGCCCCGTCACCGGCGTGCAGCCCGAGGTAGAACTCGCGTACGTCGTCGTCGGCGAGCAGCTGCGCGGCCGGCTTGTCCAGCACGACGCGACCGGTCTCCAGCACGTAGCCGTGCGCGGCGATCGACAGCGCCATCGTCGCGTTCTGCTCCACCAGCAGCACCGCCGTGCCGGCGGCGTTGATCCGCAGGATCAGCTCCCGGACCTGCTCCACGAGGCGGGGCGCGAGACCCAGGCTGGGCTCGTCCAGCAGCAGGTAGCGCGGGCCGGCCATCAGCGCCCGGCCCATCGCCAGCATCTGCTGCTCGCCACCGGACAGGTAGCCGGCGGTGCGGCGGCGCCGCTCGGCGAGCACCGGGAACAGCTCGTACACCTCGTCGAGTCGGCCCGGGACCCGGCGCGGGTCGGTGTGCCCGCCCAGCCGCAGGTTCTCCTCGACGGTCAGCTCGCCGAAGATGCGCCGTCCCTCCATCACCTGCGCGACGCCCCGGCGGACGACCGCCGCCGGCCGAAGCCGGTGCAGCGGCTCACCGTCCAGGGTCACCTCACCCCGGGCCACCTCGCCGTGGTGGATGTCGAGCAGGCCGGTGATCGCCCGCAGCAGGGTGGTCTTGCCCGCGCCGTTCGCGCCGAGCAGGGCGACGATCGCCCCCGGGGGAACGGTGATGCTCAGGCCGCGCAGGACCAGCATCACGTCGTCGTAGACGACCTCGAGATTCCGTACCTGTAGCACGGCACCCCCAAGGGTTCACCTGTGGCGTGCGCCACAAGTTACCGAGCATTAAACCGCTTGGAACGTCCCGGCAAAAGATCGGATCGGTCGGATCTCGGTGCGGGTCCACGACGGCCGCTCGGGCCCGGCCGGGTCCGCCCGTGCGGCGAGTGGCCGAGACGCGGGCCGCCGCGAGGGCGTCCGCTGTCAGCCGGACACCGGCCCGGACAGCGCGGCGGTCGACCGGTCGGCGCTGTCGTAGCTGCGTGCCGCCACGAACGAGCCGGTGGGGCGCCCGGACCCGACCACGGCCCGGGCCAGGGCCCGGTCGGCGTCCCGGAAGCGCAGCGCCAGGCTGAGGTGTGGCCGCCAGCGGCCGGGCTCGTGCCACGGGTTACGGCCGTCGGCGTCGGCGAGCACGGTCCACACGGCACGGTGCAGCGCGACCAGTCCGGGATCGGGCTCGACCAGCCAGACCAGCGGCGCGCTGCCGTCGAGCACGGTGACGTCGCCGAACCGCGCCGGCAGCGGGAGCGCCGCGTCCAGCAGCGCGGCGAGGCGGGCGAACGCCCCGGGCGGGAACTCGTCGACCGCGGCGAGCGTCAGGTGTGGACGGTTGGACGGGTGCGTGTTGCGGGCCAGGCTCGGCAGGCCGGCGCCCGCGAGCCGGTCCCACCCGGCCCGCACGGCGGCGTCCAGCTCCGGCGAGCAGACCAGTTCGACCGTACGCACGCCGCCAGGCTAGTGCCCCGCCCGCCCGTGCCGGTCCAGCCTGCCCGAACGAAGACGGACCGCTTCCGGGGAGACTGCCGAGCTGCTCGTCCGTGCGCCCACGTCCGCGTGCCGCGCCCCCAGAACTGCGACTCCGGCGGGAGCGGTCACAGCCAGCCGTTCTCCTGCGCGGCGCGGACCGCCTCGGCGCGGCTCTCGACGCCGAGTTTCTGCACCGCCGCCGCGAGGTAGTTGCGTACCGTGCCGGCGGACAGGTGCGCGCGTCGGGCGATCGACGCCGCAGGGGACCCGTCCTGCGCCAGGCGCAGCGTCTCCAGTTCCCGAGGCGTGAGCGGGCACGGCGGGATGAGCAGCGCGTCGGCCGCGAGCGCCGGGTCGACGTACCGGCCGCCGCGGTGCACGCGCCGGATGACGTCGGCGAGCGCGCCGCCGGGCGAGCCCTTGGGCAGGAAACCCCGGGCGCCGGCGGCGAGCGCGCGGGGCAGGTGTGGCGGTCGTCCCTGGCCGGTGAGGATGACCACGGCGCAGTCCGGCAACACCCGGGCCAGTTCCGCGGCGACCTGGAAGCCGTCGCGCCGGGGCATCGCCAGGTCCACGACGGCCACGTCCGGCCGGTGCGCGAGCGCGGCAGTCACCGCGGCCTCCCCGTCGGCGGCCTCCGCTACCACGGCCAGGTCGTCCTCGAGGTCGAGCAGTGCGGCGAGGGCCGACCGGATCAGCTCCTCGTCGTCGGCGAGCAGGACGCGGATCATGCGCCGGCCGGTACGGTCGCCACGAGGGTGAAGACCCCGTCCGCGCAGCGGGTGTGCAGGTGCCCGCCGGCACCGGCGAGACGGTCGGCGAGCCCGGACAGGCCGTGGCTGTGCCGGTCCGGCGCCGCCGTGGTGGCCACCCCGTCGTTGGTCACGGTCATCCGCGCCACACCGTCCTCCCGCGTGATCTCGATGCGGCACCAGCCGGCCCGGCTGTGCCGCAGCACGTTGGTGCCCGCCTCGCGGAGCACCGCCGCGAGCTGCGTCGCCGCCTCCGGCGACAGCTCGTCCGGCGGGGGAACGACCGTGCACCGCACCCCGGACGAACGGAGCACCTCGCCGACGGCGGTGAGCTGCTCGGCGAGGTCCACCCTCCGGTACCCGTGCACGGTCCGCCGCAGCTCGGCCAGCGCGGTGGCCGCCAGGCGCTGCGCCTCCCCCGCCTCCCGGCCGGCCCGCGCGGGGTCGGACGGTGCCAGCCGGGCCGCCAGCTCGGCCTTCAGCGCGATCACGGTCAGGTGGTGGCCGAGCAGGTCGTGCACGTCACCGGCGAAACGCAGCCGCTCCTGCGCCGCCGCCAGCCGCGCCTGGGCCGCCCGACCGCGCCCGGCCTGCACCAGCAGCTCCCAGAACCAGACCTGGAAGCCGGTCACCGCCGCCACCCCGAGACCGATCAGGCCGGTGACCAGCAGCGACCGGGCTACCGACGTGCCGGTCGCCGCGGCCACCGCCGCGGCGACGAGGAGCGCGGCGACGGTCGCCGGTACGACCCAGCGGAACGGGGCCAGCAACGGCACGCCGCCGACGACGGCCGCGCCCAGCCAGGCCCAGGTGGGCCAGACGCCGACCGCGACCGGCGCGACGAGCGGCACCGTCAGCACCGCCGAGACGGCGTACGCCGAGCGCACCCGCCGGCGCGAGCGGTCCGCCGGCGCGGGGTCCACGGCTATCCGCAGCGCCAGCGCCAGCACCACGGCGAACGCGCCGAGCCCGACCGTGCCCGCCGCGACCCGCCACGGCTCCGGCTCCCGGGTCAGGCCGACCGTCGGCAGGAGCAGCGTGGTGGCCATGCTGGTGGCGAGGGAGACCAGGGTGGCGGCACGGGCCCGGGCCAGGGTGGGTCCGTCGCCTCGCACCGCCGCCTCCGCCACCACGGTGTGAAGGGTAGAGCGCGCCGGCGCACACGTGGGCCCGGCGGGGGCGCACGCTTCGCCGGTGCGTTCCGCCCGGGTGAGCGGTGACAGCGCGCCGATGGTTCCGGCCGGCCGCCGCCGGAAGGCTCGGTGTCGGGCCGTGACGGCGCCGGCCGGGCGTCGCCGACACGGGGCGGCGGACGCCCGGCCGGCGCTATGTGCCGGTCGCGCGAGCGGACCAATCGGGGTGATGAAAGGCTTGACGCATGAGTTCCGCACCCGTAAGGCACGATCCATCCGCCGAACCGTCCTCCGGTGACGAGGCGACCGCCTTCACCGACCTCGGCCTGCGCGAGGAGTTGCTGGCCGCGCTCTCCGCGCTCGGCTACGAGGAGCCCACCCCGATCCAGCGGGAGGCGATCCCTCCCCTGCTCGCCGGCCGCGACCTGCTGGGCCAGGCGGCCACGGGCACGGGCAAGACGGCCGCGTTCGCGCTTCCGCTGCTGCAGCGGATGCCCGACGACCGCGGCGGCGGAGATCCGGTGGCGCTGGTGCTGGTGCCCACCCGGGAGCTGGCGGTGCAGGTGTCCGAGGCGTTCCACCGGTACGGCAAGGATCTCGGTGCCCGGGTGCTGCCGATCTACGGCGGGCAGCCGATCGGCCGGCAGTTGCGCGCCCTGGACGCCGGGGTGGACGTCGTGGTGGCGACCCCCGGCCGGGCGCTGGACCACATCGCCCGCGGCACGTTGCGCCTCGGCGCCCTGGCCACGGTCGTGCTGGACGAGGCCGACGAGATGCTGGACATGGGTTTCGCCGAGGACATCGAGGCGATCCTGGAGCACGCGCCGGAGCAGCGGCAGACGGTGCTGTTCTCCGCGACGATGCCGAGCCGGATCGACGGGATGGCCCGCGCGCACCTGACCGACCCGGTACGCATCCTCATCGCCCGCGAGCAGCCGGTGGCCGGCGAGGCGCCCCGGGTGCGGCAGAGCGCGTACCTGGTGGCGCGGGCGCACAAGCCGGCCGCCCTGGGCCGGGTGCTGGACGTGGAGTCCCCGACCGCGGCGATCGTGTTCTGCCGCAGCCGGGAGGAGGTCGACCGGCTCACCGAGACGATGAACGGTCGCGGGTACCGGGCCGAGGCGTTGCACGGCGGGATGAGCCAGGAGCAGCGGGACCGGGTGATGGGCCGGCTGCGGGCCGGCACCGCCGACCTGCTGGTGGCCACGGACGTGGCGGCGCGAGGGCTGGACGTGGAGCAGCTGAGCCACGTCGTCAACTACGACGTGCCGTCGGCGCCCGAGTCGTACGTGCACCGCATCGGCCGGGTGGGCCGCGCCGGGCGGGAGGGGGTGGCGATCACCCTCGCCGAGCCGCGCGAGCACCGGATGCTCAAGACCATCGAGCGGGTGACCGGCCAGCGGATCACGGTTGACAAGATCCCGACGGTGGCGGACCTGCGGACGCGGCGGTTGGAACTCACGCAGGCCGCCCTGCGGGAGAGCCTGCTGGAGGACGACCTGGAGCCGTTCCGGGCGATCGTCGAGTCGCTCAGCGACGAGTTCGACCTGATGGAGGTGGCTCTCGCGGCGGTGCGGCTGGCCCACGAGGCCACCCTGCCGGGCGCCGCGGACGAGGAGGAGGAGATCCCGCAGGTCGCGGTCCGTGCGCCACGGGACGGACGGCCGGGGTACGAGGGTCGGGGCGAGCGCCGGCCGGCGCGGCCCCGGGCGGCCGGCACCGCCCAGGTCTTCATCGGGTTGGGCCGGCGGGCCGGGGTCCGACCGCAGGACCTGGTCGGTGCGATCACCGGCGAGACGGGGGTGAGCGGGCGGGACATCGGCTCGATCGAGATCGCCGACCGGTTCTCGCTGGTGGAGGTGCCGGTGGCGGTGGCCGACGAGGTGATCGCCGGGCTGCGGGGCAGCACGATCAAGGGACGCAAGGCGACCGTACGCCGCGACCGCGACAACGACGGTGGTGAGCGCCGCTTCGACGGCCGGGACCGGCGGTTCGAGGGCCGGGAGCGGCGGTTCGACGGTGGTGAGCGGCGGCGCGACCGGCACTGACCCGGTCGGTCGGCGGGTGCGGGCGGGGCGCCGGCCCGCACCCGCTCACTCGATGTTGTCGCTGACCACGTTGGCGCCGCCGACCAGTGAGCGGCCGCCGGCGACGTGGTCCGCCGCACGCATCACGTTGTTGCTGACGATCCAGTGGTTGCTCGTTCCGGCCGTGACGATCGGCCGGTCCTGGCGGGTGGGCGGCGTGGTGTCGTAGAACTGGTTGCCGATGACCTGGCAGAGGGCGGAGTCGCCGCCCCGGATCCCGCTCTCGCCGTTCTCGTGGATGTCCAGTCCCATGATCCGGGTGCGGGGTGCGGAGTAGACGCCGATCCCCTGGGAGGCGTTGCGCCACAGCCGGCCACCGACGAACTGGTTGCCCGTCACCTGCCAGAGGTCGGCGCCGCTGCCGGTGCCGCCGGTGCCGTTGGATTCCAGGTAGACGTTCTGGAAGATGTTCTGGTTCGCGCCGTGGCGCAGTTCGACGCCGTTGCCGGCGCAGCCCCACACGTGCAGGTTGTCGAAGAAGCAGGCGCCGTTGTGCAGCCGGACGCCGGTCTGGCACTCGCCGACCCAGACGTTGAGGAACTCGTTGTCGTACGCCCACGCGTTGACGAGGATGCCGATGCCGACACAGTCCTCGACGTTGATGTCGGTGATCTTGTTGGCGTGGGCGCTGCTGTCGGCGGCCGTGCCGACGAACTCGACGGCGTGGCTGCCGGAGTTGCTGAGGTGCAGGTGGTGCAGGGTCGACCGGGCGCGGCGCACCGTCAACAGCACGCCGGAGGTCCGCTTGCCGTGGAGGTGCACGTTGGAGATCTGGGTGTACTTACCGGTCGAGATCAGCCGTCCGGTGTAACCGGGGGCCGGCTGGATGACCGCCGCCCCGAGGTTCTCCCCCGTCCAGGTCACGCCGGTCGGGAACACGATCTCCGAGCCGAGACCGAGGGTGCCGACCGGCTGGAAGATCTCTCCGCCGCCGGACGGCAGCAGGCTCAGGGCGGTCGCCACCTTCACCGACTCGTCGCTGCCGTCGAGCAGGCAGCCCACGCGCTCGTCGCGCAGGCTCAGCGGGCCCTCCCGGACCGCGGTGACCGCGGCCGATCCGGCGGGCCGCGCGTGGGCCGCTGTCGTCAGGGT
>JAEYGD010000048.1 GCA_023402505.1 Actinomycetes bacterium | reverse complement strand
TCCGGGCGGCCCTGGCGGCGCGACGCGACGAGCTTCGCGCCGAGTACGATCAGACGCTGAGCGAGATCACCGAGCTGCAGCGCGACCGGCTGACCGACTCGGCCGGGGACGACCAGGCCGACACCGGGACCAAGACGTTCGAGCGGGAGCAGGAGATCTCTCTCGCCAACAGCATCCTGGAACGGATCACGCAGGTCGAGCGCGCGCTGGAGCGGCTCGACGAGGGTGGCTACGGCTGGTGCGAGCGGTGCGGCAACCCGATCCCGGTGGAGCGGCTCGCCGCGTTCCCGTCGGCCACCCTCTGCGTGACCTGCAAGCAGCTGGAGGAGCGGCGCTGAGCCCCGCTCCCCGGCGGCCCGAGAAGGCGGCGCCCCGGCGCCGCCGCTGACGTCGATGGGGAGCAGATGAGCGCACCGACCCCCGGCCCCGGCCGCGCCGAGACGGCGGGCCCGTCCCGGCCCGCCGCCGACACCGAGGCCGGGCCCGCCGGCGGAGGGACCCGCAGCCGGCGGGCCGTGTCGGTCCTGTTCGCCGTCGGGCTGACCGCCCTGGCGCTCGACGTGCTCACCAAGCACCTCGCCCTGCGGGCGCTGGAGGGCCGGGAGCCGAAGGAGCTACTCGGCGGGCTGGTCTACCTCAGCCTCACCCGCAACAGCGGCGCGGCCTGGAGCATCGGCGCCGACTACACCTGGGTCTTCCCGCTGATCACCATCGGCGTGGTCGGCTGGATCCTCTGGATGGCGCTGCGCCTGCGCTCCCTGCCCTGGGCGGTGTCGCTGGGCCTGGTGCTGGGCGGGGCGCTCGGCAACCTCACGGACCGGATCTTCCGCGCCCCGGGCTGGTTCGTCGGCCACGTCGTCGACATGATCAGCGTCATCGAGCCGTACGGTCGGGTGTTCCCGGTGTTCAACGTGGCCGACAGCGCCCTGGTCTGCGGCGTGATCCTCGCCGTGCTGCTGGAGCTGACCGGGCGCCAGCGCGACGGCAGCCGCCTCGGCCGCGACGGGCGACCGGTGGGCGAGCCGGCGACCGGTGACGCCGAGCCCCGGGAGCGGGCGTGACGTCGGCGTTCGCGGCCGGCGGTGACCAGCGGTCGCTGCCCGTGCCGGACGGGCTGGACGGCCTGCGGCTCGACCAGGCCGTCGCCCGGCTCTTCGGCCTGTCGAGGACGACCGCCGCGGCGCTGGTCGACGCCGGCGCGGCGCTGGTCGACGGCACGGTACGGGCCAACTCGCACAAGGTCCGGGCCGGGTCCTGGCTGGAGGTGACGCTGCCGGCGCCGGCCGCCCCGCCGACCGTCGTGCCGCGGGCGGTGCCCGGCCTGCGCGTCGTGCACGCCGACGACGACATCGTCGTGGTGGACAAGCCGGTCGGCGTCGCCGCCCATCCCAGCCCGGGCTGGACCGGCCCGACGGTGATCGGCGGGCTCGCCGCGATCGGCCACCGCATCTCCACCAGCGGCGCCGCCGAGCGGCAGGGCGTGGTGCACCGGCTCGACGTCGGCACCACCGGGATCATGGCCGTGGCCAAGAGCGAGGCGGCCTACACGGCGCTGAAGCGCGCCTTCAAGCACCGCGAGGTGGAGAAGCGCTACCACGCCGTGGTGCAGGGCCACCTCGACCCGCTGCGCGGGACCATCGACGCCCCGATCGACCGGCACCCCCACCACGACTACCGCTGGGCGGTGGTCTCCGGGGGCAAACCCAGCATCACCCACTACGACACCCTCGAGGCGTTCCCCGCGGCCAGCCTCGTCGACGTCCGGCTCGAGACGGGCCGCACCCACCAGATCCGGGTGCACTTCTCGACGCTGCGGCACCCGTGCGTGGGCGACCTCACGTACGGCGCCGACCCGACCCTCTCCGCCCGGCTCGGCCTGGACCGGCAGTGGCTGCACGCCCGCGAGTTGGCGTTCCGCCACCCCCGAACGGGGGACGAGGTCCGCTTCGTCAGCGACTACCCTGACGATCTGGACCGTGCGCTGGCACTCCTGCGGGACTGACCGCGCGGCGACCACCGACCGACCCGACCCGACGAGGGGGATGCCCGCCGTGCGCGCCGGTGACCTGCTGCGCCAGTTGGACCAGCGGCTGCTGCCCCGCCTCGTGGGCGCGGTGAGCCGGCTGGGCCAGGGCTCCGCCCGGTCCCGGGTGCTCCCGGCGGCCGCGCTGTTGTCCTGCGCGGCCGTGCTGGTCACCGCCGTGTGGGCGAGCGGCGACCGGCCGGTGGGCGACCGCACCGTCGGCGAGGTGACCCGGGTCGGCGTGGCCGCCGGGGAGTCGATCCCCGGCTACGTGCGGGCCGCCGCCGCCGACCTGGCGGCCCTGCCGGCCGCCGACCCACGGTCCGGCGACGGCACCTACGCGCTGGTCTCGCTGTCGGCGTACCTGACCCCGCAGCGGGCTGCCGCCGTCCTGGGCGACGTGCCGGTCGCGGCCGTCTTCGGGCGGGTGCCGCTGCCCGACCGGCAGACCGAGATCGTCCGCATCGCCGCGCAGCGCCTGCCCGACGACGTGGTGACGGCGATGGCCGACCTCGCCGCGCGCAAGGACGGGGAGGCCGCCGACTACCGGGCCCGGGCCGCCGCGCTGGCCGGGGGCGGGCCCGAGGAGCGCGAGCTGCGCCAGCTGTACGTCAGTGGCGCGCAGGTGGCGGCGGCGGAGGCCACGGCGTACCGCGCCGGATGCGCGTGCGTCTACGCGGCGGTGGTCCGGGCGGAACCGGTCGCGCTGCGCCGGGTGGCCGCCCGGCCGGGCGTGCGGGTCGTCGACCCCGCGCCCGAGGTGCGCCGGCTCGACCGCGCCGTGTTCACGCCGCCGCTGCCCGAGCA
>JAEYGD010000548.1 GCA_023402505.1 Actinomycetes bacterium | reverse complement strand
GCCGTGGTCTGGCTGTCGAAGGGGGGGCCTAATGGGGGGTCGCGGGCCGGGGGCGCGGCGGTGACCCGCGCTGGCGGCGACGGGTTCGTGGCGCCCCGGGCGAGCACGGTCACCCCGCCGGCGACCGCCAGCACCAGCACCGCCCCGGCCAGCGTCCCCACCCAACGGGTCGCCGCGCCGTCCGCCCGCCGCCGGGCGGTTCCCGCACCATCAGAACCGGTCACGTCTCTCCTACTCGGTGATCCCACACCCCGAAGACGTTCCTGGCGGGTGCGGCGGTTGCACCTGACGTCGATCCTGTCGTAGCGCCGGCGTGCTCGTCCGGCGAACCGCGGCCACGCCCCTCCGTCGAGCCGCCGTCGAGGTCGCCTGGAACGCCGGCCGGCAGGCTCACGCGTAGTCGGACGCGAGGCGAGGGGTGATGCGGATGTGCGGCATCGTCGGCTGGGTTGACTTCGGGCGTGACCTGACGGGGGAGCGCTCGACCGTGCGGGCGATGACGGACACCCTGACCAACCGCGGGGTGGACGACTCCGGGGTCTGGATCCGGGAGCACGCCGCTCTCGGGCACACCCGCACCGCCATCATCGACGTGGCCGGTGGCGCGCAGCCCCTCTCCGTCGAGCAGGACGGCCGGGTGGTCGCCACGATCGTCTACAACGGCGAGGTCTACAACTTCAAGCAGCTCCGCACCGAGCTGCGGTCCCGGGGGCACGAGTTCCGCACCCGCAGCGACACCGAGGTGATCCTGCGGGCGTACCTGGAGTGGGGCGTGGAGTGTGCCGCCCGGCTGGAGGGCATCTTCGCGTTCGCGATCTGGGACCTGCGCCGCCAGGAGCTGGTGCTGGTGCGGGACCGGCTCGGGGTGAAGCCGCTCTTCTACTCCCGCCGCCCGGAGGGCATCCTGTTCGGCTCGGAGCCGAAGGCTCTGCTGGCCAACCCTCTCGTGCGGCCGTCGGTGGGTCTGGACAACCTCCAGGAGCTGTTCGCCACCGCCAAGCAGCCCGGCATGTCCGTCTTCCGCGACCTGCGCGCGGTGCTGCCCGGCACGACGCTGACGGTCAGCCGCGCCGGGATGGCCCAGCGGCGGTACTGGGCCCTGGAGGCCCGACCGCACACCGACGACCTGGACGGCACGGTCGGCCACATCCGGGAGCTGCTGCACGACATCGTGCTCCGCGAGCTGGAGTCCGAGGTGCCGCTGTGTACGGCCCTCTCCGGCGGGGTCGACTCCAGCGCGGTGTCGGCGATCGCCGCGTACTGGCGCTGGAAGCTCGACGGCGAGCGGATCCGCACCTTCGTCACCACCTTCGACGACTACGCGAAGCGGTTCCAGCCCGACGACGTCCGCTTCGCCCCGGACGAGGTGTTCGCCGACGAGGTCGCCCGGCACCTGAAGGCCGACCACGTCCGCATCCAGCTCGGCACCCGTGACCTGATGGACCGGGCCGCCCGCGACGCCGTCCTGTACGCGCAGGACATGCCGACCACGCTCGGCGACATGGACACGTCCAACTACCTGACCGCGCGGCGGATCAAGGAACACTCGACGGTCGCGCTGAGCGGTGAGGTCGCCGACGAGATCTTCGGCGGCTACAGCTGGATGTACGACCAGCAGCTCCTCGCCGCCGACATGTTCCCCTGGGTCGCCAAGGAGTACCTGATGCCGGGGTCGCCGCGCGGTCAGGGTCGTGGCCTGTTCGACCCGGGCTTCATGGCGAAGCTGGACCTGGGCACGTACTACCGGGACCAGTACCGGACGGCCCTCGCCGCGGCCCCGTACACCGGCGACGAGGACGACGCCGAGCGGCTGATGCGCGGCGTCACCCACGTCACCCTCACCTGGTGGCTGCCGATGCTGCTGGACCGCGACGACCGGCTCGCCATGGCCAACGCCCTCGAACTGCGGGTGCCCTACGGCGACCACCGCCTGGTCGAGTACCTGTACAGCACCCCGTGGCGGCTCAAGACCTTCGACGGCCGGGAGAAGAGCCTGCTCCGCGCGGCCGCCCGCGAGCTGGTGCCCCGCTCGGTGCTCGACCGCGCCAAGAGCCCGTGGCCGGTCACCCAGGATCCGGCGTACGCCGAGATGCTCCGTGCCGAACTGGCGGCGCTGGTCGACGACCGGTCCTCGCCGGCGTTGCCGCTGCTCGACCTCCCCGCCGTCCGCGCCACCCTGGACCGGCCCTCGGAGATCGCCCACCAGTGGGTGAGCCGGATGAACATCGAGATGGTGCTGCAGTTCGACGCGTGGCTGCGGCGGTACGACGTGCAGCTCGCGATCTGACCCGAGGGAGTTTCGATGGACTTTCCCGACGTGCTGCGCCGCCGCCAGATGGTGCGCAGCTACACCGACCAGCCTGTGTCCGACGAGGCCCTCGACCGGATCGTGGGCGCGGCGCGGCGGGCCCCGAGCGCCGGCTTCAGCCAGGGGTACCGCCTGGTCGTCGTGACCGATCCGGGGCTGCGGCAGAAGGCCGCCGACATCGCCGAGGCCCGCTACGTGGAGCTGGGTTTCCCCCGCTGGATCGCGTCGGCCCCGGTGCACATCTACGTCGCCACCCGGGAGGCGTCCTACCACGAGCGGTACGGCGGCGAGGACGTCCGGACGGGCTGGTCGGACATCCCGTGGCCGGTGCCGTTCTGGTGGTTCGACTGCGGGGCCCTGTTCATGCTGCTGCAGCTCGCCGCCATCAACGAGGGTCTGGGCACCGGGTTCGTCAGCTCCGTCTACACCGACGAGCTGAGCGCCCTCGCCGACGTGGTCGACCTGCCGTCCGACGTGGCCCTGACCGGGATCGTCACGATCGGGCACGAGGACCGCGGCAAGCGGATGCCGGTGCCGCCGAACGCGGCGCGCCGCAAGCCGCTCAGCGACGTCGTGCAGTGGCGCCGGTGACCGCGCGTACGCGAGGGCCGGCGCGCCAGCGTGTCCTCGTCCTCGGCGGCGGCATCGCCGGCACGGCCGCCGCGATCGCGCTCGCCCGGCGCGGGCACGCGGTGACCGTGGTGGAGCGCGACCCGCCGCCGGCCGACCCGGGCGCGGACCCGTTCCTGCACTGGCCGCGCCGGGGGGTGCCGCAGTTCCGACTGCCGCACGGCTTCTCCGCCCGGGCCCGCAACCTGCTGCTGCGGCACGCCCCCGACGTCCTGGCCCGGCTGCGTGCCGACGGCGTCGAGGAGATGAACCTGTTCAAGCGGCTCATCCCGGAGGACCGGTGGGTGCCCGCCGACGACACGTTCACCAACGTGTGGGCCCGGCGCGCGGTCTTCGAGCTGGCGCTGCGGCTCACCGCCGAGGAGGAGCCCGGCGTCGAGTTCCGCTGCCCGGCGGTGGTGAACGGCCTGCGTTTCGACTGGACGAGCGCCGGCCCCAGGGTGGCCGAGGTGCGGCTGGCCGACGGCGACCTGCTCGCCGCGGACGTGGTGCTGGACTGTCTCGGCCAGCGGTCGCCGGTGTCCCGTTGGCTCGCGGCCGAGGGCATCCGGGTGCCGACCGAGGTGCAGGACTGCGAGACCGTCTACTACAGCCGCTACTTCCGCTTCACCGACACCTGCCAGCTGCCCCGGACCTCGGTGGCCACGCTGCGCGGCGAGTTCGCCGACGGGTGGTTCATCGGCTTCCCGGGCGACCACGACACGTACGCCTTCTCGTTCGAGTGCCACCCGGACAACCGTGACGCCCGCGCGCTGCGTCACACCCCGGTGTGGGAGGCGGTGGCCCGTGGCATCCCGGCGCTGGCGCCGTGGGTCGACCCGGCCAACGGCACGCCGCTCGAGGGGGTGCAGGTGATGGCGGGCAACCGCAGCCTGCGCCGCCGGTACGTGGTCGACGGCCAGCCGGTCGTCCTCGGCCTGCTGTCGGCCGGTGACTCGCTCTGCGCGAGCAACCCCGCGTACGGCTGGGGGTCGGCGATGGCGCTGACGTACGCGTTCGCCGCCGCCGAGGCGGTGTCCGCCGGTGCCGGCGACCCGGTGGCGACGGCCCTGGCGTACGACGCGGCGACGGCCCGGGAGGCCGACGCGGTGTACCGGGAGTCCGCGGCGATGGACCGGGCCCGCATCTACCGGATCACCGGCCAGCCGGTGCCGGACGAGGACCGCGCGGAGATGGCCCGCCAGGACCTCATCTCGGCGGCTCTCTCCGGTGGCGTGCTGCACGACCTCGAACTCGGTCGGGCGTTCAACCGGCGGGTCAACCTGGTCGGCCCGGCCGACGTCGTCCTCGACGGCACCGACCTCCTCCACCACGCCACCCGCCTCCACACCCCCGCCTGATCCTTCCCCTGACG
>JAEYGD010000513.1 GCA_023402505.1 Actinomycetes bacterium | reverse complement strand
CCCCGGGCGGGCCGGTCACCCGGCCCGCCCGTCCCGTCAACGCAGCTCGGTGGTGTCCTCGGACCGCCCGCCACGCGGCGGCGCGGACCAGGGCGACTCGCCCCCCACCCGGCGCGGCAGCGGCTCGGTGGGGGTGGGGTCTGGATAGCCCAGGGTCATCGGCGCCGTGTCCCGGTCCGGGGCGGACGGCCAGTCGGCGGCCGGCGCGTCCCGGCGTTCGGGGTCCTCCACCGGGGGCGGCTCCGCCCCGGCGGCCGGCCGTGGCCAGGGCCGCCAACGCTGGCCGCTGAACGTGGCCATCAGCAGCAGCAGGCCGATCAGGAACAGCGTCCCGTTCTCCACCGGCAGGCGCAGGGGGAGCGGGTCGCCGAGGAACTCCCACCCCGCCGGAATGCGGTCGCGCACCGTGAACGGCGCGACGAACAGCCCCACGTACGGGACGGCGAGCAGCAGCCCGGCCACGATCGGACCGAGCGGCGAGACGCGCAGCGTGCCGAGCAGGCCGAGCACGACGCCGCCCACGACGAGCCAGACGGCCGGCTCGATCAGGTTGGCCGAATTGAACCTACCGACCTCGACCCAGCGGTCGACGGTGCGCGCCGACCCGTCCTGACCGAGAGTGACCAGGACCCACGTGACGGGTGCCACCACCAAACCGGCGAGGAAGCTCCACAGATGTCGCATCCGCGCACCGTACCGTTTCCGGCATGACCGAGCACCCCGCCACCACGCCGCCGGGCCGGCCGACCTCGTACTCCCGGGTCACGCTGAGCCGCATCATGACCGCTGTCGACGTCAACCTGTACGGGACGGTGCACGGCGGGGTGCTGATGAAGTTCGTGGACGACGTGGCGGGGGCCGCCGCGGCCCGGCACAGCGGCGGGACGGCGGTGACCGCGACGATCGACGAGATCGTGTTCGCCGAGCCGGTCCGGGTCGGTGACCTGGTGCACGCGTACGCCCAGATCAACTGGACCGGGCAGACCTCGATGGAGGTTGGGGTGCGGGTGACGGCCGAGCGATGGGACTCGGCCGAGGGCCAGCCGGTGCGGGTGGCCACCGCGTACCTCGTCTTCGTGGGTGTCGACGTCGGTGGCGGCCCCCGCGCGGTCCCCCCGGTGCTGCCGGAGACGGCCGAGGACGAACGGCGCTTCCGGGAGGCGGAGATCCGCCGCGCCCACCGGCTGGCCCGCCGCCGGGCGATCCAGGCCCACCGCCGCGCCTGACGGAAGAGGCCCCCGTCGTACCCGCCGACCCACACCGTGTGCCGGCCGGGCATGTGGTCCGGGCACGTGCGCGGGCGGCGGCCGGGTGCGGAGAATGGCGCTTCGAGGTACGGCAAGATGGCGCCACGGCCCATGCACAGTGTCGTGCCGGCCGAGGGGAGGGTGGAGACGATGGGTGACGTGCTGTGGACGCCGCCGGCGGACGTCCGTGAGCGGTCCCGGATCGGGGCCTACCTGCGCTGGCTGCGCGAGCACCGGGGGCTCGACTTCGCCGACTACGACGAGCTGTGGCGGTGGTCGGTCACCGACCTGGACGCCTTCTGGCGGTCGATCTGGGACCACTTCGAGGTGGTGGCGCACACCCCGCCGACCGCCACGCTGGCCGAGCGGGCCATGCCGGGCGCCCGCTGGTTCCCCGGCGCCACCCTCAACTATGCCGAGAACGTGCTGCGCATGCCCGGCCGGGGTGACGACGATCCGGTGGTGATCGCCCACGGGCAGACCCGCCCGGCGAGCACCCTCACCGCGGCCGGGTTGCGGGAACAGGTCCGCCGGGTCGCCGCGGGGCTGCGCCGGCTCGGTGTCGGCGCCGGTGACCGGGTGGCCGCGTACGCGCCGAACATCCCCGAGACGTACGTGCTGCTGCTGGCCACGGCCAGCCTCGGCGCGGTCTTCTCCTCGTGCGCGCCGGAGTTCGGCACCCGCAGCGTCACCGACCGGTGGCAGCAGATCGAGCCGAAGGTCCTGGTCGCCGTCGACGGCTACCGGTACGGCGACAAGCCGGTGGACCGGCGCGCCGAGGTGGAGGCGATCCGCGCCGCACTGCCGTCGCTCGCGCACACCGTCGGGATCGCGTACCTCGATCCGGGGGCCACCCCGCCCTCGGGCGCGGTCGCCTGGGACGACCTCGCGGCGGTGACCGACGAGCCGTTGACCTTCACCCCGGTGCCGTTCGACCACCCGCTCTACGTGCTCTACTCCTCCGGCACCACCGGCCTGCCGAAGCCGATCGTGCACGGTCACGGCGGCATCCTGCTGGAGCACCTGAAGATGCTGGCCCTGCACCACGACCTGGGCCCGGCGGACCGGTTCTTCTGGTTCACCACGACCGGCTGGATGATGTGGAACTTCCTGGTCTCCGGGCCGGCGGTGGGCGCGGCGATCGTGCTCTTCGACGGCAACCCGGGGCACCCGGACCTGGGGGCGCTGTGGCGGCTGGCCGAGGAGACCGGCACCACGTACTTCGGCACGTCCGCTCCGTTCCTGCTGGCCTGCCGCAAGGCCGGCCTGGTCCCGAGGGAGATCGCCGACCTGTCGGCGCTGCGCGGCGTCGGCTCCACCGGCGCGCCGCTGCCGGTCGAGGGCTTCACCTGGGTCTACGAGACGGTCGGGGACGGCCTCCAGCTCCAGTCGCTGAGCGGCGGCACCGACGTCTGCACCGGTTTCGTCGGCGGGGTGCCGCTGCTGGCGGTGCACGCGGGCGAGATCGCCTGCCGGGCGCTCGGCGCGAAAGTGGAGGCGCGGTCGGCCGACGGCACGCCGGTCATCGGCGAGCTGGGCGAGCTGGTCATCACCGAGCCGATGCCGAGCATGCCGGTGGGTTTCTGGAACGACGCCGACGGCAGCCGCTACCGGGAGGCGTACTTCGACGTCTACCCCGGTGTCTGGCGGCACGGCGACTGGATCACGATCAACTCGCGTGGCGGCTGCGTCATCACCGGTCGTTCCGACGCGACCCTGAACCGGGGCGGCGTACGCCTCGGCACCGCCGAGTTCTACTCCGTGGTGGAGGGGCTGGACGAGGTCGTGGACTCGGTGGTCGTCCATCTGGAGGACGACGAGGGCGGCGCCGGTGAGCTGCTGCTGTTCGTGGTGCTCGCCGAGGGCCTGGTACTGGACGACGCGTTGCGCGCGAAGATCTGCCGTGAGCTGCGGACGGCACTGTCGCCGCGGCACGTGCCGGACGAGATCCACCAGGTCCGGGCCGTCCCGCGCACCCTTTCGGCCAAGAAGCTGGAGGTGCCGGTCAAGAAGATCCTGACCGGCACCCCGGTCGACAGCGCCGCCGCGAAGGGCGCCCTGGCCAACCCGGAGTCCCTGACCGCCTTCGCCACCCTGGCCACCCAACGCCACCCCCACCCCTGACCCGCCCCCCTCCCCTCCCCGCCGCAGCCCCCACCCCTCGCCGCGTCGATCTTGCACTTTGTGCCCCGGCGGAAGGGGCATATC
>JAEYGD010000511.1 GCA_023402505.1 Actinomycetes bacterium | reverse complement strand
TTTTGTGTGGGGGGGGCGCCGGGTCGCAGGGGGGGGGGCACCGACCGGTCACAGGCCGAGCGACCGGCCGATCAACTCCTTCATGATCTCGGTGGTGCCGCCGTAGATGGTCTGGACCCGGGCATCCAGGTACGCCCGCGCCACCGGGTACTCGCGCATGTAGCCGTATCCGCCGTGCAACTGCAGGCAGCGGTCGACCGTGCGCTTCTGCAACTCGGTGCACCACCACTTCGCCATCGCCGCCGTCTCGGCGGTCAGTGCCGGATCGACCACGCACTGGTCGACGAAGGTACGGCCGAGGCGCAGCTCGGTGGCCAGCTCGGCCAGCACGAACCGGTTGTGCTGGAAGCTGCCGATCGGCTTCCCGAACGCCTGCCGTTCCTTGCAGTAGGCGACGGTCTGCTCGAACACCGTCTCGGCCCCGCCGAGAGCGGCGATCGCGATCGACAACCGCTCGTACGGCAGGTTCCGCATCAGGTACCCGAAGCCCTTGCCCTCGTCGCCGAGCAGGTTCGCCGCCGGCACCCGCACGTCGGAGAAGAACAGCTCGGCGGTGTCCTGCGCCTTCTGCCCGATCTTGTCGAGGTTGCGACCCCGCTCGAAACCGGCCATCCCCCGCTCGACCACCAGCAGGCTGATCCCGCGGTGCCCGGCCGCCGGGTCGGTGCGCGCCACCACGATGACCAAGTCCGCCAGGATGCCGTTGCTGATGAAGGTCTTCTGTCCGTTCAGGACGTAGCTGTCGCCGTCACGTACCGCGGTGGTGCCGATGCCCTGCAGGTCGCTGCCGGCACCCGGTTCGGACATGGCGATGGCCGTGATGATCTCCCCGGAGCAGAAGCCGGGCAGCCACCGTTGCCGCTGTTCCTCGGTGGTCAGGTCGGTGAGGTACGGCCCGATGATGTCGTTGTGCAGGCCGAACGCGGGGCCGCTCGCCCCGGCGCGGGCCATCTCCTCGGTCAGGACGGCGTTGAAGCGCCGGTCCGTCACGCCCCCGCCGCCGTAGCGTTCGTCGACGAAGAAGCCGAGCAGCCCCGCGCTGCCGGCGGCCCGCCACACGGCCCGGTCGACGACCCCGTCCTGCTCCCAGGCGGCGTGGTGCGGGGTGATCTCCTTCTCGATGAAGGCCCGCACCAGTTCGGCGAAGGCCCGGTGCTCGTCGGAGTAGATGGTGCGGTTCACCTCTGCATCAGCTCCCAACTGACTGACTGTGCCGTTTCGGCTACCGGGCCATGTCCTTGACCGCGGCGATGAGCCGCCGCGGTTCCGGGCCCAGCGGCGTCACGTTGAGGATCGTGACGCCGGCGTCGCGGTACGCCTGGACCCGGTCCCGCACGTAGCTCTCGGGGCCGATCAGGCTGGTGCGCTCCAGCAGGTCGGCCGGTACGGCGGCGGCGGCCTCGGCCTTACGGCCGGCCAGGTACAGCTCCTGGATCCGGTCGGCCTCGGCGGCGTACCCGTAGCGGCAGACCAGGTCGTGGTAGAAGTTGCGGCCCTTGGCGCCCATGCCCCCGACGTAGAGCGCGATCAACGGCCGGGCCAGGTCCCGCAGGTGCGTCACGTCCGGACCGATGGCGAGCGGCCCACCCGCGACGACCTCCAGCGACCCGAGGTCGGCGGCCCGCTTCTCCCGGCCACGGGTCAGGGCGGCGCCCCAGACGTCGGCCGCCTGCTCGGGCACGTAGAGGAACGGCAGCCAGCCGTCGGCGAGCTCGGCGGTCATCTGCACGTTCTTCTCGCCGAGGGACGCCACGTAGATCGGGATGCTCTCGCGTACCGGACGGGTGAGCAACTTCAGCGGCTTGCCGAGACCGGTGCCCTCCTCGGGAGGCAGCGGCAGCCGGTAGATGCCGGTGTGGACGAGCGTCTCGCGCCGCCACACCTGACGGCAGATCCGGATCAGCTCCCGGGTACGCCCCAACGGCCGGTCGTAGGCGAGGCCGTGCCACCCCTCGATCACCTGCGGACCGGACGCGCCCAGGCCGAGGATGGCCCGGCCCCCGGAGACCGCGTCCAGGCCGGCGGCGGTCTGGGCCAGCAGCGCCGGGGTACGGGAGTAGATCGGCAGGATCGCCGACCCGATCTGCAGCCGGGACGTCTTCGCGGCCAGGTAGCCCATGATGGTCGGCGCGTCGAAGCCGTACGCCTCCGACACCCAGGCCACGTCGAGCCCGTCGTCCTCCCAGGTCGCCAGCGCGTCCGCGCTGGTCCTCGGATCCCCGGCGTACTCCAGCGGCACTGCGATGCGCATCAGTCGTCTCCTCGTGTCTGGGTGACGGCGGTGTTGTCCAGCCACCGCCGCAGGTCCGCGCCGAGTCCCCACTCGGCGAGCACCGTCTCGGTGTGCGCGCCGGGAAGCGGTGGCCGGCCGCCGATCGCGCCGGGCGTCCGCGACAGCCGGGGCGCCACGGCGGGCTGCCGGACGCCGAAGCTGTCCTCGAACGTCGCCCGGGCGGCCAGGTGCGGGTGGTTTGGCGCCTCGGCCAGCGACAGCACCGGTGCCACGCAGGCGTCGGTGCCGTCGAACAGCGCCGTCCACTCGTCCCGGGTGCGGGTGGCGAAGACCTCGGCGAACCGCGTACGCAGCCGTGGCCAGCCGGCGACGTCGTACTGGCTCGGCAGGTCGACGTCGGCCAGCCCGAGCAGCCGCACCAGCTCGGCGTAGAACTGCGGTTCGAGCGCGCCGACGGCCATGTGTCCGCCGTCGGCGGTCGGGTAGACGCTGTAGAACGGCGCGCCGCCGTCGAGCAGGTTACGGCCCCGTTGCGCGGACCAGGCGCCACCGGCGAGCAGGCCCGCGAACATGGTGGTCAGGTGCGCCGTGCCGTCGACGATGGCCGCGTCGACGACCTGGCCGCGCCCGGTCGTCCGGGCCACGTGCAGGGCGGCGAGGCAGCCGACGACGAGGTAGAGCGCCCCGCCGCCGAAGTCACCGACGAGGTTGAGCGGGATCTGCGGCGGCCCGTCCGCGGGACCGATGGGGTGCAGCGCTCCCGCGACGGCGATGTAGCCGATGTCGTGGCCGGCGGTCCGGGACAGCGGGCCGTCCTGTCCCCACCCGGTCATGCGTCCGTAGACCAGGGCCGGGTTGCGGGCCAGGGCCGCCTGCGGTCCGATGCCGAGCCGCTCGGCGACTCCCGGTCGCCATCCCTCGATCACCATGGCGGCCTGCCCCGCCAACCCGAGCACCACCTCGGCACCGTCGGGGTGCTTGAGGTCCACGACGATCGACCGTTTGCCCCGGTTGAGCAGGTCGCGGCTCGGGTCGCCGGCCGCCAGCGGGCCCGGCTCGGGGCGGTCGACGCGTACCACGTCGGCCCCGAGGTCGGCGAGGAGCATCGCCGCGAACGGGCCCGGGCCGATCCCGGCGAGTTCCAGGACGCGCACGCCGGCCAGCGGTCCGGTCGGTCGGGCCGCTCCGCCCGGCGGGCGACTCACGAGTCGCTCCGGGCCGCGAAGCCGGGCTCGCGCCGCTGGGCCAGGCTCGCGAGGGCCTCGCCGAAGTCGGCGCCGGCCAGCGACGCCGCCATCAACCGGAGCGCTTCGGCGGCGGCCTCGCCGAGGCCCGTCTCCAGTCCGGAGTAGACCTGGCGGCGGATCACCGCCATCGACGCCGGCGAGCAGTGCGCGGCGAGGTCCGCGGCGTACGCCTGGGCGGCGGGCAGCACCTGGTCGCGCGGCAGCACCCGCTGCGCCAGCCCCATCCGGAGCGCCTCCGTCGCGTCGATCTTGCGGCCGGACACCAGCAGGTCCAGGGCGTTGCCGACACCGACCAGCCGGGGTAGCAGCCACGCGCTGCCGTACTCGGCGATGAGGCCGAGCCGGCTGAACGCGGTCGCCAGCCGCGCCTCGGCGGCGAGGAACCGGATGTCGGCGTAGAGGGCGTGCACCAGGCCCAGGCCGGCCGCGCCGCCGTTGACCGCCGCGACGATCGGCGTGTCCAGCGTCGCGGGCAGGTGGGGGTCGAAGCCCAGGGTGTGCACCAGTTCGTCCTGGTGTTCCGCGTCGAGCAGCGCCCGCAGCGCCTCCGGGTCGGCGCCGGTGCAGAACCAGTCCCCCGCGCCGGTCACCACGACGGCCCGGACGGCCGGATCCGCGTCGGCCGCCCGCAGGGCCTCGTAGTAGCCCTGGAACATGTCCAGCGTCATGGCGTTGCGCCGCTCGGGCCGGTAGAACCAGATCGTGCGTACGCCGTCGCGGGTGGCGGCCCGCAGGCCGGGTCCGGCCGGTTCGGCCTCGATGACTGTGGGGTCCATCGGCGGTGCTCCCTGGTCGGATGTGAGCGAAGGATCGATATTTGACATTTGATAGTGTTGGCGAATGCCCGAGCGAAGCAAGATCGGCGAGGTCTCCCGTCCCCAGCTCTCCGAGACGGTGGCGAGCCTCCTGCGCGACCGGATCATGTTCGGCCAGCTACGCCCGGGGGCGCGGATCCGTCTCGAGGAGATCGCCCGGGAGACCGGGCTGAGCATCACCCCGGTCCGCGAGGCGCTGCTGATGCTGCGCGCCGAGGACATGGTCGAGCTGCAACCGCGCCGGGGCCACGTGGTCGCCCCGCTGTCCAGGCAGGACATCATCGACGTGTTCGGCCTGCAGGGGACCATCGCGGGCGAACTCGCCGCCCGCGTCGCCACCACGATCACGCCGGCCCAGCTCGACGACCTGACCCAGCAGCACCAGCGGCTGCGCCGAGCGGCACAGGCGCGGCAGGTCAGCCGCGTCGAGACGCTCGAGTACGAGTTCCACCGCAGCATCAACCGGCTGGCCGACGCCCGGAAGCTGTCCTGGCTCCTGCGCGCGGCGACCCGCTACACGCCGACGAGGTTCTACGCCGCGAGCCCGGAGTGGCGGGCGGCCATGGTGACCGACCACGAGGCGCTGCTCGCGGCGCTCGGGGCCAACGACCCGGACGCGGTCCGCCCGATCATGGCGCGCCACTTCACCGACGGCGCGGAGCGGCTGGTCAAGCACCTCGACGAGCTGGGCGTGTGGAACGGGTGAGTTCACCGGCGGCCATGACGTCGCTTGAACATCGCCAGCGCGGACCGCATCGCGGACGCCGTGGGCTGCAGCGTCATCACGTCGATCGGCGCCTTGAACCGCTGCCAGGTGACCGATCTGGACCGGCTGAACTCCCGCAGGCCGTCGGCACCGTGGACGCGCCCGAACCCGGAGTCGCCGACGCCACCGAAGGGCAGTGACGGTACCCCGGCGTAGCCGAGCACCGAGTTGATCGACACCGCGCCCGCGCGGAGCCCGGCGGCCAGGGCCAGGCCACGGCGGCGGTCGCGGGTGAAGATGGAGCCGCCCAGGCCGTAGCCGGTGGCGTTCGCGCGGCGCAGCGCCTCGTCGGTGTCGGCCACCCGGTTGACCACGATGACCGGTCCGAACGTCTCGTCGGTGACCGCCACGCTGTCCTCGGGGACGTCGGCCAGCAGCACGGGCTCCACGAACGGAGGACGGACCGAGTCGACTCCGCCGACGACCGCACGGGCACCCATGTCGATCGCGTCGGTGATGTGCCGCCGGACGATCTCAGGCTGGGCCGGGGTGGTCATCGGGCCGTACGACGCGTCGGCCTCGGCACCGGACGTGACGTCGCTCATCAGGCGGGCGAGGCGGGCCACGAAGTCGTCGTACACCGGCGCCTCGACGTAGACGCGCTCGATCCCGGCGCAGGTCTGGCCGGCGTTGCCGAGGCCGCCGAAGAGGGCGGCCCGGGCTGCCGCGTCGAGGTCGGCGTCGGCGGCGACGATCATCGCGTCCTTGCCGCCGCCCTCGATCACCACCGGGGTCAGGCTCTCGGCGCAGGCCGCCATGACGGCACGGGCCGTTGCCGCCGAACCGGTGAACGCGACCTTGTCGACGGCGGAGCGGCACAGGGCGGCTCCGGTCGTCGCGCCTCCCGTCACGGTCTGCAGGACCGGGTGGTCCGGCAGCAGCTCGGACCAGCGTGCCGCGAGCCAGACGCCGACACCCGGGGTGAACTCGCTCGGCTTGAAGACCACGGCGTTGCCGGCGGCCAGCGCGTGCGAGATGGATCCCATCGGCGTGTAGGCCGGGTAGTTCCACGGACCGATCACGCCAACCACGCCGTACGGCGCGTACTCCACGGTGCTGGCCTGGTTGAACGCGAGCAGGCCGGAGGACACCCGGCGACGCCGGAGCACCCGCTCGGCGTTGCGGGCGGCCCAGTCGAGGTGCTCGACGGTGAGCATCACCTCGAGCAGCGCCCCGGCGGTCGGTTTGCCCGTCTCGGCGCGGATCAGGTCGGCCAGCTCACCGATGCGGCTGGCGATCAGGGCCTTGAACGCGAGGAGATGCCGCCGGCGCCCGCCGGCCCCCTGTGCGGCCCACCAGCCGGCGGCGTCCCGGGCACGCTGCACCGCGGCCCGGACCGCAGCCTCGTCGGCGAGGTCGTAATCGGCGATCACCTCGCCCGTGACCCGGTTGACGACGTGCAGCCGATGGGGTTGCTCAACCGTGGACGACATGCGCCGAGACCTCCTGACATTTGATATTCGATAGTCTAGCCTCGTTGTCAATCCCCTTGTCACCTAGGAGGAACAGCTGTGGAGTGGACCGACGAGCAACGATCCTTCCGGGCGGCCGTGCGCGACTTCTGCCGGCGCGAGGCCGGCACCCGGGCCCAGCGCCACGCGCTCACCGATGACGGGCGGGAGACCCACAGCCCGGAGCTGTACCGCAAGATGGCCGACCTCGGCTGGCTCGGGCTCGCGCTGCCGGAGGAGTTCGGCGGCGGTGGCGCCGGCATGGTCGACCTGTGCCTCTTCCTGGAGACGACCTCCAGTGCGCTGGCCCCGATCGGCGGCTTCACCACCTCGATCATCGTCGCCGCCGCGTACGAGCGCTTCGGCTCACCGGAGCAGAAGAAGCTCGTGCTGAACGGCGTCGCCCGCGGTGCGATCGAGGCGATCGCGATGTCGGAGCCCGAGGCCGGCTCCGACGTGGCGAACATCAGCTGCCGCGCGGAGCGGCACGGTGACGGTTTCGTCGTCAACGGGCAGAAGACCTGGTGCTCCAACGCCCATCTCGCCGAGCGCATCCTGCTCGTGGCACGCACCTCCGGGCGGGCCGGCGACCACGCCGGCCTGACCATGTTCCAGGTCCCGGCCGGCACGCCCGGCCTCACCGTCTCCGGCATCGACACGATGGGCGGCCGGGAGGTCAACGACCTGTACTTCACCGACTGCCGGCTGCCCGCGGACGCCGTGGTCGGTCAACTCGACAACGGCTGGCGACAGCTGATGGCGGGCCTCAACCTGGAGCGGCTCATCCTCGCCAGCCTCATGCTCGGCACCGCCCAGCGGGCCTTCGACGACGTCGTCGACTACGTGAAGGCCCGGCGCCAGTTCGGCCGGCCGATCGGCTCCTTCCAGGTGCTGCGGCACCGGCTGGCCGACCTCGCCACCGAGATCGAGTGCAGCCGGCTGCTGGTCTACACGACCGCCGCCCAGGTCGACCGGGCGCCCGACACCGTACTGCCCCGGGAGACCTCGATGGCGAAGCTCAAGGCCACCGAGACCGCCCGGCGCGTCGCCCTGGACGCGATGCAGATGATGGGCGGCTACGGGTACGCGACCGAGTTCGACATGGAGCGCCTGGTCCGGTCCTCGATCGTGTCGACCGTCTACGGCGGCACCAGTGAGATCCAGCGCGACATCATCGCCAAGACCTACGGGCTGAGCGACCAGATGCAGTGAGCCGCCGATCGCCTGGCCGCCGGACGACGGCGGCCACGGCGGCGGTCAGCGACCGGCCGGACGGCCGGCCACACCCGGGCACGGCCGGCAACGGCCGTGTGCCGGGCCTTCGTCGTCCGGCGCGGCGCTCGACCGAGCCTTGCACCTTGTTAGGCACAATTCTCAGTGTAAGCGCGGCCCTCGGGCCATGCCGGGCGATGCCAGACGGACCTGTACCTAGAGCCCAACAGGCGCTACACCCTCCGTACGTCGAACACCGACCCGACGGCCCTTCCCAACAAGTTACCGCTGCTTTACAGTGCCGTGAAGAACACCGAGCCTTCCTCGCGCTCGCCGTCGCCACGGCCGGCCGACCGCGGGGACCGGTGGACCCGTCGCTCCTGGTACCGCCGGCCGCATCCGACCGGCGGTGCGCCGCATCCATGCGTGTTTTTCCGACGTCGCCGGCACGGCGGCGTCAACGCACCGGCCCACGGTCGCCCGTGCAACGACGGCGAGCCGCCCGCTCCACCGCCTCCGCACCGTCGCGCGACCACATCATCGAAACGAGGGAGCCATGCGCCGGCATTCGGCAGCCTTCCGGGCGTCAACCGTGCTCGTCGCCACCGTTGTGGTCGCGGCCGGCTGCGCCTCGGACACGACAGGTTCGCAAGACACGTCCTCCACACTGACCAAACCGCCGATCACCGTCGGGTTCCTCAACCCGTCCGCCGGACCGCTGGCACAGCCCGGCACCGACACCGGGGCCAAGGCGGCGGTGGCGTACATCAACGGCGAGTTCGGCGGCATCAACGGCCACCCGTTGCAGGTCGAGACCTGCGAGACCGACGGGACGCCGGAGAAGGCGCAGTCGTGCGCCAACACGTTCGTCGAGAAGAAGGTGGTGGCCGTCATGGACGGCTACAACCTGTCGTCCAGCGCGACCCTGCCGGCCCTGACCGCCGCGCAGATCCCGCTCGTCGGCATGATCCCGTTCGACTCGGTGACCGGCGCGAAGGCCGAGAACCGGGTCTTCTTCGCCGCCCCGCAGGCGTCCTTCCTCGTCGGGGCGCTGCAGGCGTTCAAAGCCGACGGCAAGGACTCGGTGACACTGGCCCTGGTCGACACCCCGTCGTCGCACCAGACCATCGACAACCTTCTGCCGGTGCTGGCCAAGACGCTCGGGATCAACGCCAAGGGGATCTACTTCTCCCCCACCAACCCCAACTTCACCGCCGTGGCGTCCACCATCGCCCAGGACAACCCGGACGTGGGTGGACTGGTCGCCGCGCCGAGCGAGGCCGTCTGCACCGCCCTGGTCAAGGCGCTGCGACAGTTGCAGTACAAGGGCAACGTCTTCACCGCGGCGTGCACCGACTACATCAAGGGCGCACCCGCACAGGCCGCCGGTGGCATGTCGTACTCCTCGAACTGGCTCCCCGCCGCCGCCCGGTACGCGCCCGCCGAAGTCCAGAACGATCTGAAGCTGGCGGAACGGCACATCTCCGCCGTCTCCGGCGGCACCGCCAACTACTACGCCTACGGCGAGTTCTCGTTGTTCGTGAACTTCGCCAAGGCCATGTCGACCGCGTCCGAGGCCGACCTGACCGGCCCCGGAGTCCTCAAGACGCTCAAGGCGCTCAAGGACTTCCCCAGCTTCCTCGGGCCGAACATCACCTGCGGGAGCGCCACCTCACCCAACTGCACGACCCAGCTGCTGCTGTTCGTCGTGCAGGCCGACGGTTCGACAAAGCCCGTCACCGACACCTGGATCACGCCGGTACCGGAGATCCTCAAGGTGATTCCCGGCGCGCTGTAACCCCGATGGAGACGGCGTTCGCCCCGGGCGCACGCCGTCTCCACTCTCCTCGCAAGGGAACGACCCATGGACCAGATCCTGTTGTTCGTCACGCTCGGCTTCGCCAGCGGCGCCGTGTACGCCGTGATCGCCACGTCGATCGTGTCCCTGCACGCCGCCACCGGAGTCCTCAACTTCGCCCAGGGATCGCTGGCCCTGTGGGGTGTGTGGGTGGTGGCGGAGCTGCGGCGAAGCGGCACCCTCGTACTTCCGGTCGGCGAACTCGCGCTCGGCCCGCAACCGGTGTCGGCCTGGACCGCCGTCGCGCTCGGGGTGCTCAGCACCGCCGCGCTGGCGATCGCCGCGCACTGGCTGGTGTTCCGGCCGCTGCGCGCGGCGCCGCCGCTCTCGCAGGTGGTGGCCTCCGTCGGACTCATGCTGGCGATCGCCTCCCTGGTGCCACTGCGGTTCCCGACCAACGGCGCGGTCGCCCCGGCGCTGCTCACCGACCGGGCGCTGCCCGTCGGCGGGACCTTCGTCAACGTCAGCGACCTGATCCTGCTGGCGGTGGCGCTGACGGTGGCGGCGGTCCTGTCGGTGTACTTCCGGCGTACCCGGTGGGGGGTGGCCACCCGGGCCGGCGCCGAGGACGAACGCGCCGCCAGGCTGACCGGCCTGTCCCCCGACCGGCTGGCCGGCGTGATGTGGCTGATCACCGGAGCGGCGACGGCGCTGGTCGCGATCCTCGCGGCACCGACGCTCGGCCTCGACCCGGTCGGCTACATGTTCTACGTCCTGCCCGGGCTCGCCGCCGCGCTGCTGGCCCGCCTGACCTCGATCGTCATCGCCTGCCTGGCCGGGTTGGGCATCGGCTGCTTCCAGTCGATCCTGCTGCTGCTGAGCACCAACGACGGCTGGCCGGCCTGGGCGCAGGCCGGCTTCGGTGACGCGGTCCCGTTCGTCCTGGTCGTGGTCGCGCTGGTGGTACTGGGCCGGCACATCCCGGCGCGCGGAGCGCTGGGCAGCATGCGGATGCCGGCCGTCGTGCTGCCCCGCCGGCAGGCGCTGGCGACCGCGGCCCTGGTCGGAGGGGCCGTCGCCGCCGTCGCGTTGACCAGCGGCAGCTGGCGGTTCGGCGTCGTCACGTCGATCATCATGGCGATCATCGCCCTGTCGCTGGTGGTGCTCACCGGCTACCTGGGGCAGATCTCGCTCGCCTCGATGGCCTTCGCCGGCTGCGCGGGCTTCGTCCTGTCCCGGGTCACGGTTGCCTGGGGCGTACCGTTCCCGCTGTCGATCGTCGTCGCGGCCGGCGTCGCCACCGTCGTCGGCGTGGCCGTCGGCCTACCGGCCCTGCGGATCCGGGGCGCGCAACTGGCGGTGGTGACGCTGGTCGGTGCCGTCGCCCTGCAACAGCTGGTCTTCGCGAACCCGGCGCTGACCCCGTTCGAGGGCAACCTCATCCACGGCCCCACCCTGTTCGGCTGGGACCTCTCGGTACGGCGTGGCAACGACCTGACGACGGCGGCGTTCGCCGGCACCGTCGTGGTCGTCGCCGGCGTACTGGGGATCGCCGTCGCCCGGCTCCTGGCCGGCGCCACCGGCCAGTCGTTCCTCGCGGTCCGCTCCAACGAGCGGGCGGCGGCCAGCGTCGGCATCGACGTGGCCCGCACCAAGCTCGCCGGCTTCGCCCTCGCCGCGTTCCTGTCCGGTGTCGGCGGCTGCCTGATCGGCTACAGCCGCTCCCAGCTGTCGGCCGAGTCGTTCAACGTGCTCGTCGGCCTCGCCGTGCTGTGCATGACCTACGTCGGTGGCATCACCCGGATGAGCGGTGCGCTCATCGCCGGCCTGATCGCCCCGCTCGGCGTGCTCTACACGCTGTTCAACAGCACGCTCGGGCTCGGCCGGTACTACACCCTGATCGCGGCCTGCGCGCTCGTCGTCACCGCGGTGCTCAATCCCGCCGGCATCGCCGGCAGCACCCACCTGTTCCACCGCCGCACCCGCCGGGAGGTCACCGCATGACGAGCGCCCAGCCGCTGCTTGCCACCTCGGAACTCACCGTGCGCTACGGCGGGGTCCTGGCCAACAGCGACGTCAGCCTGCACGTCGACGAAGGTGAGGTGGTGGGCCTGATCGGGCCGAACGGCGCCGGCAAGACCACTTTCGTCGACGCGGTCACCGGCTTCACCCCGGCGCGCGGCACGGTGACGCTCGCCGGCCGGCGGATCGACCGGCTCGCACCGCACCAGCGGCGCCGCGCCGGGCTGGCCCGGACCTGGCAGGCCGGCGAACTGTTCACCGACCTGACGGTGCGGCAGAACGTCGCGGTCGCCGCCGGCCGGGGGCCGTTGCACAACCTGTGGTACGACCTCACCGGCCGGCGCAGAGCCGGCCCGGACGTGGACACGGTGCTGGAGATGTTCGACCTGCACCCCCTCGCCGGGCGCCGGCCCGACGAGCTGAGCCTGGGCCGGCAGAAGATCGTCGGTGTGGCCCGCGCCCTCGTCGGCGCCACCCGCGTCGTCCTGCTGGACGAGCCGGCCGCCGGTCTGGACACCGAGGAGAGCGCCGAGTTCGGCCGCCACGTGCGGGAGATCGCCGCCCTGGGCCGGGCGGTGCTGCTGATCGACCACGACATGAACCTGGTCTTCGACGTCTGCGACCGGGTGTACGTCCTCGACTACGGCGCCGTCATCGCGTCCGGAACACCGGCCGCGGTTCGCGCCGATCCTGTCGTACAGACCGCCTATCTCGGTTCGGAGATCGCCCCATGACCGTCGTACTGAGCCTGCGCGGGATCACGGCCGGGTACGCCGGCGTCCCCGCCGTCCGTGACCTCGACCTCGACCTCGCCGAAGGGGAGATCCTCGCCCTGCTCGGCCCGAACGGCGCCGGGAAGAGCACCACGCTGCTGACCGCGGCCGGAGTCATCCGGCCGTTCAGCGGCACCGTCAACGCGTTCGGCCGGCCGCTGCACAAGCGCCTGGAACGCAACGCCCGTGCCGGCCTGGTCCTGGTGCCCGACAACCGTGGCGTGTTCCACAGCCTGACGGTGCGGGAGAATCTCGGCCTGGCCCGGCGGCGGGGCGCCGACCTCGACGAGGTGCTCGACCTGTTCCCGGCCCTTGGCCCGCTGATGTCCCGCCGGTGCGGCCTGCTGTCCGGCGGCGAGCAGCAGATGCTCGCCATCGCCAAGGCGCTGGTCTGCCAGCCGCGGATCCTGCTCGTCGACGAGTTGAGCATGGGTCTGGCCCCGATCGCCGTCCAGGCTCTCCTGCCCACCATCCGGACGCTGGCCGACCGGCTGCGGATCGGCGTCGTCCTCGTCGAGCAGCACATCGACCTCGCGCTGTCCGTCGCCGACCGGGCGATCGTGCTCCACCACGGGCGGGCCGTCCTCGCCGGGGCGGCCGCCGACCTGCGCGCCGAACGGCATCTCGTGGCCGAGGCCTACTTCGGCACGCACACCGCGACCGACCCGCGCGCGGCGTGACCGGGCGGCAGCGGGGCTCTCGTCAGCTGCCGCCCGATCGGTCCTACTCGAACCGCTCGCCGCGTTCGGCCTTCGCGCACAGCAGCGGCGGCGGGTCGAACCGGTCGCCGTAGCGCTGCGCGAGTTCCCGGGCCCGGGCGACGAAGCCCGGGAGCCCGCCCTGGTACTGGTTGACGTACTGCAGCACGCCACCGGTCCAGCTCGGGAAGCCGATGCCCAGGATGGAGCCGACGTTGGCGTCGACCACCGAGGTGAGCACGCCCTCGTCGAGGCACTTCACGGTCTCCACCGCCTCGACGAAGAGCATGCGTTCCATCAGGTCGACGAACGGCACGTCGAGATTGGTGCCGCCGAACGCGTCCCGCAGGCCCGGCCAGAGCCCGACCCGCTTGCCGTCTCGGTAGTCGTAGAAGCCGGCGCCACCGGAGCGGCCGGGGCGGCCGAACTCGTCGATCATCCGGTCGATGACCGCGTCGGCGGCGTGCGGCCGCCAGGTGCCGCCGGCCGCGACCAGCGCCGCGGCCGTCTCCTGGCGGATCTTGCGGGGCAGGGTCAGGGTCAGCTCGTCCATCAGCGCCAGGACCGGTGCGGGGTAGCCGGCCTGGCTGCTGGCCTGCTCGATCGTCGCGGCCGGGATCCCTTCGGCGAGCATCGACACGCCTTCGTTGGTGAACGTGCCGATGACCCGGCTGGTGAAGAAGCCGCGGCTGTCGTTGACGACGATCGGTGTCTTGCGCAGCCGGCGGACGACACCGAGTGCCCGTTGCGCGGTGGCGTCGCTGGTACGTTCGCCGCGGATCACCTCCACCAGCGGCATCTTGTCCACCGGGGAGAAGAAGTGCAGGCCGACGAACTCCTCGGGCCGGCTGACGCCCTCGGCGAGCAGCGTGATGGGCAGGGTCGAGGTGTTCGAGGCGATCAGCGCCGCCGGTGCGACCTGCTCGATCTCGGCGTAGACCTTGTGCTTGAGCGCGGGGTCCTCGAAGACCGCCTCGATCACGAGGTCGACGCCGGCCAGGTCGGCCAGCTCGGCCGTGGGGGTGATCCGGGCCAGGACCTCGTCGCGCTTCTCCGCCGTGGACCTGCCGCGGGCGACCGCCTTGTCGAGCAGGGCGACCGAGTACGCCTTGCCCTTCGACGCGGCTTCGACCGTCACGTCTTTCAGGAAGACCCGCATGCCGGCGCGGGCGCACACGTAGGCGATCGCGGCGCCCATCATGCCGGCTCCGATGACGGCCACCCGCTCGGCCGGCGGATGGCTGCCGGCGTCGCGGGAGTTGGCGGTCTGGACGTCGAAGAACAGCGCCTTGATCATGTTCGTGGAGACCTGACCGACGGCCAGGTCGGTGAAGTAGCGGCCCTCGATCTCGAACGCCGTGTCGAGGTCCACCTGTGCCCCCTCGACCGCGGCGGCGAGGATGTTGCGGGGGGCCGGGTAGGGCGCGCCCTTGAGGTGCTTGCGCAGGGCCGCCGGCAGCACCGGCAGCTGGACGGCGAGCCCGGGGGTCGCCGGAGTGCCGCCCGGGATCCGGTAGCCCGGGCGGTCGTACGGCTGCGTGGCGTCCGGGTTCGCCGCGATCCAGGCGCGCGCCGCCGCCATCAGGGCGTCCTCGTCGGCGGCGAGTTCGTCGACGAGCCCGTGGGTGAGGGCGTCCGACGGCCGGTGCCGCTGCCCCCGCAGCAGCCAGTTGGACAGCGCCTCGACCACGCCGAGCAGCCGCACGGACCGTACGACGCCACCGCAGCCGGGCAGCAGGCCCAGGGTGACCTCGGGGAACCCGAGCTCGATCGCGGGACTGTCGAGCACGATGCGGCGGTGGCAGCCGAGCGCCAGTTCCAGGCCGCCACCCAGGGCGGAACCGTTCACCGCCGCGACGACCGGTCGCCCGAGGGTCTCCAGCCGCCGGACCGCGCCCTTGAGCCGGCGCGAGTTCGCGGTGACGGCTTCGGCGTCGGCCGGCGTCAGCCTCAGCAGCGACTCCAGGTCGCCGCCGGCGAAGAAGGTCTTCTTGGCCGAGGTGAGGATCACGCCGGCGATCTGGTCGCGCTCCTGTTCGAGCCGGGCCACGGTGGCCTCGAAGCTCGCGCCGAACTCGTCGTTCATCACGTTCGCCGAGCGCCCCGGGTGGTCGAGGGTGAGCAGGACGATCCCGTCCTCGCCGCGCTCCCACCGGATTGTGTCGACCATTCGCTGCTCCTCAGACTCGTTCGATGACTGTCGCGATGCCCATGCCGCCGCCGACGCAGAGCGTGGCCAGCCCGTAGCGGCCGCCCCGCCGTTCGAGTTCGTCGACGAGGGTGCCGAGGATCATGGCGCCGGTGGCGCCGAGCGGGTGTCCCATCGCGATGGCGCCGCCGTTGACGTTGACGATGTCCATGCTCAGGCCGAGGTCGTCGACGAAGCGCAGCACCACGGCCGCGAACGCCTCGTTGATCTCGACCAGGTCGAGGTTGTCCACGCCGAGGCCGGCCTTGGCCAGCGCCTTGCGGGCGGCTGGCATCGGCCCGGTGAGCATGATGGTGGGGTCCGCCCCGCTGAGCGCGGTGGCGACGATCCGGGCCCGCGGGGTCAGGCCGGCGGCCGCGCCCGCCGCTTCGTTGCCGATGACGACCAGTGACGCGCCGTCGACGATGCCGGAGGAGTTGCCCGCGGTGTGGACGTGGTTGATCCGCTCGACCCAGTGGTACCGCTGGAGCGCGACCGCGTCGAAGCCCAACTCGCCGACGGCCGCGAACGAGGCCGGGAGCGCGGCGAGGCCCTCGGCCGTGGAGTCGGGTCGGACGTGTTCGTCGCGGTCGAGCAGCACCAGGCCGTTGCGGTCCCGCACCGGGACCACCGAGCGGGCGAAGTAGCCGTTGGCCCAGGCCTTGGCGGCGCGGGCCTGCGACTGCAACGCGTAGCGGTCGACGTCCTCCCGGTCGTGGCCGTCGAGGGTGGCGATGAGGTCGGCCCCGACGCCCTGCGGTACGAAGCCGGTGGTGAAGTTGGTCTCCGGGTCCAGTGCCCAGGCCCCGCCGTCGGATCCCATCGGCACCCGGGACATCGACTCGACGCCACCGGCGAGCACGAGGTCCTCCCAGCCCGAGCGCACCTTCTGGGCGGCGATGTTGACCGCCTCCAGGCCGGAGGCGCAGAAGCGGTTGACCTGGACCCCGGCCACCGTGTCGGGCAGGCCGGCCGCGAGGGCCGCCGTCTTGGCGATGTCGGCACCCTGGTCGCCCAGCGGGGAGACGACACCGAGCACGATGTCGTCGATCCGTGCCGGGTCCAGCTCCGGCATGCGCCGTCGCGCCTCGTCGATCAGGCCGACCACGAGCGAAACCGGCTTAACCCCGTGCAGCGATCCGGTCGGTTTGCCGCGCCCCCGCGGTGTGCGTAGCGCGTCGTAGATGAACGCTTCGGTCGCCATGCCTCAGCTCCTCGATGCTCCCGAGTATGCGAATCGTGACTAACTTTCATCGAGCCCTCCGGCGATTGTCAAGACGTCCGCCGGCGAAGCCCGCTGGCTGCCGGCACCCCGGTACCCGAACGGCGACCACGCCGCTTGCGGCAGGCGCGACCGGCCCGCGACGGGGCGCTAACGTGTAGGGGTGCGAACAGTGGCGGGCGAGACCGGACCGGGCCTGACGAGACGGCCGAAGGACCGCAAGGACCGCATCGCACTGGCCGGCGCGGAGCTGTTCTGCGAGCGCGGCTACCACGGGGTCTCCGTCGACGAGATCGCCGCTGCCGTCGGCATCAGCGGCCCGGCCGTCTACCGGCACTTCCCCAACAAGTACGCGATCCTGGTCCACGCCACCCGCGACATCACCGACGCGCTGCTGGCCGCGACCGCGGACCCGACCGCGACCGACCCCGAGGGCGTCCTCGACGAGCTGCTCGCCGCGCTCGCGAACGTCATCGTCGGCAAGCGGCGCGTCGGCGGCCTCTACCAGTGGGAGGGGCGCTACCTCACCAAGGAGCACCGTCGCGAGTTCGGGGCGAGCCTGGCGACACTGGTCGGCCGCGTCGCCGGCCCGCTGCGGACCCTGCGCCCGGAGCTGGACGCCGGCCAGGCGGAGTTGCTGGTCGACGCGGCGCTCAGCGCCTTCGGCAGCGTCACCACCTACCGCGCGGCGACGAGCGGCGCCGACGCCGAGCGGCTGCTCGTCCGGGTCGCCTGGACCCTGCTGCGGGCCGACGCGCCGCAGCTGCCACCGCCGCCGCGGGAGACCTCGACCGCGCCCCCGGTGCGGCCGGCGTCGCGCCGGGAGCTGCTGCTCATCGAGGCGATCCGGCTGTTCCACCGCCACGGCTACCACGCCGTCGCCGTGGAGGACATCGGGCGCGCCGCCGGCATGCAGGCGTCCAGTGTGTACCGGTACTTCCCGAGCAAGGCCGACCTGCTCGCCGCCGCGTACTTCCGCGCCACCGACCGGCTCACCGGGGCGACGACGGCGGCCATCGCCGAGGCCAGCGACCCGGCCGACGCCCTGCACCGGGTCGTGCTGGCCTACGTCGACTTCGCGTTCGGGCAGAGCGACCTGGTGGCGGTCTACCTGGCCGAGAACAACAACCTGCCCGACGAGGACCGGCACCAGCTGCGGGGTGCGCAGCGCCTCCAGGTCGAGGAGTGGGTACGCCTGGTGCGGACGGCCCGGCCGGACGTGCCGGTCGCGGACGCCCGCGTCCTCGTGCACGCGGCACTCAACGTCATCACGGACATCGGGCGCCTCGGCAACTTCGACCGCACGTCCGGCTACGACGCCCAGACGGCCCGTCTCGCTCTGGCCGTGCTGCACGCATAGCCCTCGCGGCGAAACCAGGATTTACACGGTTCGACGATGGTCGTCGGGTGCCGCCGCGCGCACCCTTCCCAAAAAGTTAACGCCAAGTTACAGTCCCCTCAGCTGTGCCAACGCCGGCTGAGGAGGCCGTTCCTTGACTGCCACTGTGGACCTCGCGAAGCGCTGTGCGGACACCGCCGCCAGCCTGACCATTCCCCAACTGCTGCACCGAAACGCCACCAGCCATCCCGACCGCCCGGCGCTGAGCACCTTCGGCGCCGACGGTGTCGAGGGTGTGGTGACCTGGCGGGAACTGCACGACCGAGTCGCCGCGATGACCCGAGGGCTGCACGGCCTCGGCCTCTCCGCCGGTGACCGCATGATCATCATGATGCCCAGTCGCGTGGAGCACTGGGTCGTCGACCTGGCCGCCGTGCACCTCGGGGCCATCCCCTGCACGGCCTACGCGACGCTGAGCACCGACCAGCTTCGCTACCTGGCCCGGCACAGCGCGGCGACGGTGCTGGTGCTCAACGGCCGGGCCGAGCTGGAGCGCTGGCGGGAGGTCCTTCCGTCGCTGCCCGCCCTCCGGCACGTGATCGTGGTCGACGACGACGGGGTGCAGCTCGGCACCAGGTCGCTCGCGACCATCGCCGAGGAGGGGGCGGCCGCGCACGCCGCCGACCCGGACACCTTCGAGACGCTCTGGCGGCAGGTGCAGCCGGACCAGTCCGTGACGCTGCTCTACACGTCGGGCACCACCGGCGACCCCAAGGGCGTCCTGCTGAGCCACCACAACGTGATCTACCAGTGTGTGGTGCTCGAGGCGACCGTCGAGGTGCCGGACCAGCCACGCACGCTGGCCTACCTGCCGCTGGCGCACATCGCCGAGCGGGTGCTCGGGATCTACAACCTCGTCTACCGGGCCGGGCACGCCACCATCGTGGCCGACCCGAAACAGCTGGTGGCGGCGCTGCGCGCGGTCCGGCCGCACTCGTTCTTCGGCGTACCGCGCGTGTGGGAGAAGATGGCCGCCGGCGTCCAGGCCCAGCTCGCCACCGCCGAGCCGGCCGTGCAGGCGGCCTTCGAGGCCGCGAGCGCGCTGGCCCGGGAGAGCTACCACGCGCGCGCCGAGGGCAAGACGTTCACCGACGACCAGGCGGCCCGGCTGGCCGAACTGGACGCCAAGGTGCTGCGGCCCATGCGCGCCCTGCTCGGGCTCGACGACATGGTCTGGGCCGGCAGCGGTGCCGCGCCGATCCCGGTCGACGTGCTGCTGTTCCTGGCCGGCCTCGGCGTCGACGTCCTCGAGGTGTGGGGCATGACCGAGACGACCGGCACCGCCACCATCAACACCCCGACGACGTTCCGGCCCGGCACCGTCGGCCGGATCAACGCCGGGATGCAGCTCCGGCTCCTGGAGGACGGCGAGATCCAGGTACGCGGACCGCTGGTCTGCCAGGGCTACCTGCGCGCCGACGGCGGGGTCGAGCCGGTCGTGGACGACGAGGGCTGGCTGTCGACGGGCGACATCGGCACCCTCGACGAGGACGGGTTCCTCACGATCACCGACCGCAAGAAGGAACTCATCATCAATTCGAGCGGGAAGAACATCTCACCCGCCCAGATCGAGAACCTGCTGCGCGCGAACCCGCTCATCGGGCAGGCCGTCGCGATCGGCGATCGACGGCCGTACATCACCGCCCTGATCGTGCTCGACGAGGAGGTCGCGCCGATCTGGGCCGCCGCCCAGGGGCTGCCCGACCAGCGGCTGGAGGCCCTCGCCGAGGACCCCAGCGTCCACGCCGCGGTGGCCTCGGCGATCGCCGCCGTGAACGAGAAGCTGTCCCGGCCCGAACAGATCAAGACGTTCCGCATCATGCCGTACGCCTGGAGCCCGGAGACGGGAGAGCTGACGCCCTCGCTCAAGCTACGCCGCCGCATCATCGTCGAGAAGCACGCCTCCGTCATCGACGGTCTCTACCAGGCGTAGACCCGGCACCCGTCCGGCCGTCGGTCGGACCGGGGCCCGCCCGGAGCCGGGCGGGGGCGGGGCCCCCCACCAGGCGGGGTGGGCGGCCCCCCCCCGTCACCCGCGCGGCCGCAGGCCGTCGAGGGCGGTGGCGACGACGCGGTCGGCGTACTCGGTGGTGAGCGGCCCACCGCGGTGCAGCCACCGGTTGAGCACCGGCCCCCAGATCATGTCCACGGCGACGTCCAGGTCGAGGCCCTCGGCGAGCTGCCCGGCCCGCTGGGCGCTGCGCAGCCGCTCACGCTTGGCCTCTTTCAACGGCCCGTCCAGCCGCTCGGCGTAGGCCGCCGCCAACTCCGGGTCGTACGCGATCTCGGTGGCGAGCGCGCGCATCGGCCGGTCGTAGCGGGGGTCGTTCAGCTCGGCGATCGTGGCGCGCAGCACCGCGGTCAGGTCGGCTTCCAGGTCGCCGGTGTCGGGCAGCACCGGGGGTTCACCCCCGCCGCCGGAGCTGAGCAGGAGGAAGGCGTCGAAGACGAGCGCGCCCTTGGACGGCCACCAGCGGTAGATGGTCTGCTTGCCGACGCCCGCGCGCGAAGCGATGCCCTCGATGCTGCATCTGGCGTACCCCACCTCCTGGAGCAGCTCGAACGCCGCGGTGAGGATGGCCCGCCGGGAGGCCTCGTTGCGCCGGGCCGCGTTGGGCGTGGGCCGGGACTGCGTGGTCACGCGCCGACGATACCAATGGTGAGACGGAACGTCTCGTCTTGACCGCCGAGACGTGATCGCCTACTGTCGCCATTACAGCGAGACGGACCGTCTCGTCTCATGAGAACGGAGAGCCACATGCGTGCTCCAGCCGATGCCGCTCCGCGTACCTGGTTCGTCACCGGCGCCAGCCGCGGGCTCGGTCGCGCCTTCACCGTCGCCGCCCTCGAACGCGGCGACCGGGTGGTCGCCGCGTCCCGGACCGTCGACCGCGCCGACTTCGACGAGCGGCACGGGGACCGGCTGCTCACCCTGCCGCTCGACGTGACCGACCGGGCGGGCGTCGTCGCCGCCGTGGACACCGCGGTCGCGCACTTCGGAGGGCTGGACATCGTCGTCAACAACGCCGGCACCATGTCCATGGGCATGGTCGAGGAGTTCACCGAGGCCGAGGCGCGTGCCCAGTTCGAGGTCAACTTCTTCGGGGCGCTGTGGGTCAGCCAGGCCGTGCTGCCGCACCTGCGCGCCCGGCGGGCCGGCCACATCGTGCAGATCTCCAGCATCGCCGCGCTGGGTGGCTTCCCGAGCACCGGGATGTACAGCGCCAGCAAGTTCGCGCTCGAAGGGCTCAGCGAGGCCCTGGCGATGGAGGCGGCGACCTTCGGGGTCACGGTCAGCATCGTCCAGCCCGGCGGCTACTGGACCGATCTCTACACCAGCGTGACCTCGACGAGCCCGCTGGACGCCTACGGTCCGCTGCGCGCCGAACTGGAGCGGCAGTGGGCGGACGGCTCGATCGACAGCGAGCCCCGGCTGGCAGCCGAGGCGCTGCTGAAACTGGTCGACAGCGACGACCCGCCGCTGCGGCTCCTGCTCGGCAGCATGGTCTACGACCTGGCCTTCGACATCTCACGCCGGCGGATGGACACCTGGGCGGCCTGGGAACAGGTCAGCCGCGAAGCCGAGCACGCCGTCCCGGCCCCGGGCGCCGCCGGCTGACGGCCTTCGACCGGGGCCGGCCGGCGTCCGCGCCGGTCCCCGGACGACGAGCCGAGCCGACCCCGCGCTCCCGCGCGCCGGCTCTCAACCGGCGGCCCGGCGGGCACGGGCCCGGCGCTTCCCCTCGTGCATGGCCTGCACCCGCGCCACCGGGATGGTGTGGCCCTCGGCGACCAGGTCGTCCGGGAGCGGCTGCGGCACGGGCATCGCGTCCTGCCACGGGTCGCCGGACGCGACCAGTGCGGGCGCGGTCCGGATCGTGAAGTCGGCCGGTGTGACCGACGGCAGGTCCGCCCAGGCCACCGGGAACGAGACCGGCACGCCCGGTCGCAGCCGCGGGCTGTACGCGGCCACCACGGTCGCCACGCCGGCCCGGGTGGAGTCGATGAAGACCTTCCCGTCCCGGTCCTCCCGGATGAAAGCCGTCGTCGCGAGGGCCGGGTCGAGGCGGGCGGCACGGGCGGCGACCGCTCGGGTGGCGGCGGCCAGGTCCACCGCCGTCGCGTCGCCGGTGACCGGCACGAACACGTGGACCCCCTTCGCGCCGCTGGTCTTCACCGCGCCGGCCAGCCCGGTGTCGTCGAGCGCCCGGCGGACCAGCAGCGCGGCCGCCACCGCCACCTCGAACGGCGCGCCCTCCGGCGGGTCGAGGTCGAGCACGAGGTGGGTCGGGCGGTGCAGGTCGGCCACCGTGGCGAGGGTCGGGTGGTACTCCACCGCCCGCTGGTTGGCGAACCAGAGCAGGGTGCGCCGGTCGTCGCAGAGGGCGTACGCGATCTCGCGGTGCGACGCCTCCGCCCACACCCCGGTGCGGCGCACCCAGTCCGGGGTGTACCTCGGGAGGTTCTTCTGCATGAACGGCGGCTGGCCGGGGCGTACCCGCACCACCGACAGCGGTCGGTCGCGCAGGTGCGGCAGGATGCGCGCACCCACCGCGTCCAGGTAGTCGACCAGGTCGCGCTTGCTCGCCCCGGCCCCGTCGAACAGCGGCTGGTCCAGGTTGGTCAGTGCGACCCCGTCCCGGGTCTCCTCGGCCCCGCCCATCCGATCACCCTGCCTGCCGGTCCGGCGGCGGTCAACCGGACACGGCGGGGAAGCCGGCCTCGTCGACCGCCCGGGCGGAGCCGGGCACCGTTGCCGGGCCCGGGG
>JAEYGD010000574.1 GCA_023402505.1 Actinomycetes bacterium | reverse complement strand
GGTCAGGCGCGCGTCGGCGACGGACCGCGCGGCGTCAGCGACGACGTCGGTGCCGGCCGGGTCGGCCGCCAGGGTCGGCGGATGGTACGCGGGCAGGTACAGCTCCGGCAGGACGACGACCCGTGCTCCCCCGGCGGCGGCCCGGCGGACGAGGGCGGCGCCGCTGGCCGCGTTGGCGGCCACGTCGCCGGGGACGGGCCCGGCCTGCACCGCCGCGACGGTCAGCGGCGCGGCGGGAAGGGCGGGGGTGGGAAGGGGTGGTGTCACGGAGCGGATCCTAACCGGCGGCCCGGCGGGACGAGCCCAACCAAGCCGTACGTACGGTTTGCATGACACGGGGTCACCTGACACGATCGACCCGTGCCCAGAGTAAGTCAGGACCAGCTCGACGCGCGCCGGCAGGAGATCCTCGCCGCCGCGCGGGCCTGTTTCGCCCGGCACGGCTACGAGGGCGCCACCGTGCGCCGCCTGGAGGAGGCCACCGGGCTGTCCCGGGGCGCGATCTTCCACCACTTCCGCGACAAGGACTCGCTCTTCCTCGCCGTCGCCGAGGACGACGCCGCGGTGATGGTGGAGACGGTCGCCCGCAACGGCCTGGTCCAGGTGATGCGCGACCTGCTGGCCCGGGCGGTCTCCCCGGACACGACCGGCTGGCTGGGCAGCCAGCTGGAGGTGTCACGCCGGCTGCGCACCGACCCGGCCTTCGCCAAGCGGTGGGCCGAACGGTCCGCGGCCATCGCGGAGGCGACCCGCGACCGCCTGCTGCGCCAGCGGGAAGCCGGCGTACTGCGCGACGACGTGCCGATCGACGTGCTCGCCCAGTTCCTCGAGCTGGCGTACGACGGTCTGGTCCTGCACCTGGCGATGGGCCGGCCGGCCGGCGACCTCGGGCCGGTGCTGGACCTGGTGGAGGAGGCGGTCCGCCGCCGCTGACCGGCGTCAGGTTGCGGTCCGGTAACTGGGCGGCCGCACCCGATCCGGCCTGGCGGACCTGCTCCACAATGGGGCCGCGACCCCCTCCCGACAGGAGCAGCCCATGACCGTTCTCGCCGCCCCCGGCGACACCTGGGGCATCCCCGGCCCGGTCTTCCTCCGGCTCTACCTGCTCACCGCGGTCCTGCTCCTCGTCGGCGGCCTGGTCCACCGGGTCCGGCTGCTCGGCGGCCCGTCGACCGGCACCGGTTCCCTCGACCCCCAGCAGGTCGCCTACCTCAACGGCGGTGCGCCGCTGGCCGTCCTGACCTCCCTCGGCGGGTTGCGCGGCAGCCGCGCGATCGGCGTCTCCCTGGGCGGGCGGCTCACCACCGGCGGCCCGCTGCCCGCCGGCACCACCCCGCTCGACCGGGCCGTCCACGTCGCCGCCGGCCGACGCCTGCGCACCCGCGAGCTGCGCGACGACCAGTGGGTACAACAGGCTCTCGACCAGCTGCGCACCGGGCTCGAGCAGCGCGGGCTGGCGTTGACCACGGAACAGCGAGCCGCGCTCCGCGTCGTGCCGCTGCTGCTCACCGCCCTGCTCGGGGTCGGCGTCCTGCGGCTCTTCGCGGGCCTGTCGAACGACCGTCCGGTGGGCTGGCTGGTCCTCGCCCTGTTCCCACTGCTCATCGCGACGATCCTGTTCTACCGGCGCCCGTGGCGTACCCGCGCGGCCAACCGGGCGCTGCGCGAGCTGCGCCGGGAGCACACGTACCTCGCGCCGCGCTCCGCGCCGGCCTACACCACGTACGGCGCCACCAGCGCCGCGATGGGGGTCGCCCTCTTCGGGGCGGCGACCCTCTGGGCGATGGACCCGGGCTTCGCCCAGCAGGCGGAGATCCAGCGAGCGGCGCTGAACAGCGGCGGCACCTCGGGCGGCTGTGCGGGCGGCGGCGGTGGTGACAGCGGCGGTGGCGGCGGCTGCGGAGGTGGCGGCTGCGGAGGTGGCGGCTGCGGCGGCGGGTGCGGCGGATGACCGGCCCGGCCGGGGTGGGCATCGGGTGGCGGCCGGAGATCGCCGGTTTCGTCGCCGAGCTGCCGGGGCTCCGTTTCGTCGAGGTGATCGCCGAGTCGGTGCCGGCCGCCGGTCCACTGCCGGACGGGCTCGCGACGCTGCGGGAACGCGGCGTCACCGTCGTACCGCACGGGGTGCGGCTGTCCCTCGGCGGCGCCGAGCCGGTCGACCCGGACCGGGTGGCCCACCTGGCCGCGGTCGCCGACCTGACCGGCGCGCCGCTGGTGAGCGAGCACATCGCGTTCGTCCGCGCGGGCGGCCTGGAGGCCGGGCACCTGCTGCCCCTGCCCCGCAGCCGGGAGGCGGTCGCGGCGGTCTGCGCCAACGTCGCCCGCGCCCAGGCCGACCTGCCGGTGCCGATCGCGCTGGAACCGATCGCGGCGCTGTTCGACTGGCCCGACGACGAACTGGACGAGGCGGCGTTCCTCACCGAGATCCTCGACCGCACCGACGCCCTGCTGCTGCTGGACGTCGCGAACGTCCACGCCAACGCCCGCAACCGGGGCACCGACCCGCTCGACCTGTTGGACCGGCTGCCGCTGGAGCGGATCGCGTACGCGCACGTGGCCGGTGGGGCCGAGCACGGCGGCTTCTACCACGACACGCACACCGACCCGGTGCCGCGCCCGGTGCTCGACCTGGTGGGCGAGCTGTGCGGGCGGCACCGGCCACCGGCCCTGCTGCTGGAACGGGACGGGCACTATCCACCGGCGGACGACCTCCGCGCCGAGCTGGACGCGCTCGCCGCCGCGTCCGGGTTCCCGGTGGTCACGTGAGCGGCGACAGCCGGACGGCCTCGCGGCCCGCCGGGGCGTCGACCCAGCCGCTGGCCGCCCGGCAGGCCGCCCTCGTCGCCGCGCTGGTCGCC